>JACDHQ010000161.1 GCA_013820975.1 Gemmatimonadaceae bacterium | reverse complement strand
CAACGGACCCTTATGATAGAGGGCCTCCAGCACGGCAAACTCCGTCGCTCCCAACCCATGCCGTTCCTGATCGCGCCGCGTATGCTCGGCGATCGCCCGGTGCGCGCGGCTCAGCACGACGAAGAGCTTCAGCGCCGTGTCGGCAGCACTCCCGTAGGAGGTCGCGGTGCGGTCCGGGGGCGGATTCATCTTGACATCAAGATAAGTGGCGATGACGCGGCACGCAACCCCCGGGGTTGCTCACAGCGGATGACACACACTGAGCGTATCCCTCGGTCGGTTGACCCGAGCCCCCTCACCCGGCTCTGCGGCCCCGACGCAGTTGGCACCACCCCCACCCCACCTGGAGGTCCGATGTCCCACCCCCGCTCCGCCCACGCGACACCGCGCGCGGATGCCTCCCGGCTCGTGCGCCGAGTCGTCCTTGCCACCGCTGCGCTGATTGGCCTCGCCGGCTCGGCGGGAGCGCAAGTCGCCCCCGGGCGCGTCACGGGCACCGTCATCGATTCCGCAAGCGGACGACCGCTCTCCTCCGTCCAGGTCATGGTCGTCGGTACCCGCTACGGGGCGTCGACGAACGATGCCGGACAGTATGTCATCGCTGGCGTGCCGGCAGGCACCTACGCCGTCGAAGGGCGACGTGTCGGCTACCGCATCGGCCGCGCGGCAGGCGTGGCCATCACCAGCGGCGCCAGTGCCACCGTGGACCTCCGGATGGCGACCGTGCCACTCTCGCTCGAGGCGGTCGTGACGACAGGGGTCGTCGATCCGACGAGCGGCACGCGCGTCCCGTTCACCGTCGGCCGCGTGTCCGCGGAGGACATGCCCGTGCCGTCGACCAACGCGGTGGAGTCGATCCAGGGGAAGGTTGCGGGCGTCACGGTGATCCCGAGCGGCCAGCCGGGGAGCGGGACCAGCATCATGCTCCGGTCGCCGACGAGCATCAACAAGTCGAATGCTCCGCTCGTCGTCGTGGACGGCGTGGTGCAGACCGACGCCTTCGGCGGCGCCAGCGCCGACCTCCAGTCGCTCGACATCGAGAGCGTCGAGATCGTGAAGGGCGCCGCGGCGGCGTCGCTCTACGGTTCGCGCGCGGCGGCGGGCGTGGTGCAGATCCGCACGCGCCGTGGCGCCAACCTCGCCGAGGGGACGACGAGCATCTCGCTCCGGACCGAGGTCGGCAACAGCGAGATCGCCAACCCCATCGGATGGGCGACACAGCATTATTACCGCACCAACGAGGCAGGCCAGTACGTCAACGCCGCCGGCACCGTGGTGCCGCGGGCGCAGCGCGTCGCGAAGCTGGTGCATGAGCGCTTCCAGGACTCGCGGTACGCAGATCCCATCTACGACCAGGTGGACCGCTTCTTCGATCCTGGCCAGTTCTACAAGAACTCCATCACCTTCGCGCAGAATGCCGGCCGCACCAACTGGCTGCTCTCGTTGGTGAACGGCCGTGAGGACGGCGTGGTGCTCAACAGCGGGCAGTTCAACCAGAACGACGTCCGCCTCAACCTCGATCACCAGCTGCGGCCCAACCTCAGCTTCTCGTTCAGCGGGTTCCACAGCCGCACGAACCGCCAGGAGCTCTACGGCGACACCTTCTTCGACCTGATCAACCAGGCCCCGGACGTCGACCTGCGCCAGCCCGACCCGGACGGCACGCCGTACATCTTCCAGCCCGATCCGGAAGGTCGCGAGGAGAACCCGCTCTATGTGCTGTCCACGGAAGAGAACAACCGGCGCCGCGCACGCACGCAGGGGAACATCGAGGCCCGCTACTCGGCGCTGAGCTGGCTCACCTTCGACGCCAACCTCGGCTACGACCGATCCGACCGCCGCGTGAACTTCTTCCTCGACCAGGGAGTCAAGACCGAAGGGTTCGGCAGCGGCGGCCCCGGCGAGATCAGCCAGACGACCGGTACCACCAACGCCATCAACGCCGCGGCAAGCGCCAACCTGCTTGGCACCATGGGGCCGCTCACCCTGCGCTCCACCGTGCGGGCGATCCTCGAGCGCGAGGACAACGAGGTCACCACGGCACGCGGCGAGACGTTCGCGACGCCAGGCGTGCGCTCGCTGAACAATGCGACCGTGCGCTTCGTGTCGTCGTCGGTGCAGGATGTGCGCTCCAACGGCTACTTTGTCACCGCCGGCGCCGATTACCTCGGGCGCTACATCGCGGACGGCCTCGTGCGCCGCGACGGCAGCTCGTTGTTCGGCCCCGAGGAGGTGTGGAACACGTATTATCGCGTCAGCGGTGCGTGGCGCCTCGCCGAGGAAAGCTGGTGGCCGTCCGAGGCGATCAACGAGTTCAAGCTGCGGGCCTCGCAGGGAACGGCCGGCGGCCGGCCGAGCTTTGCCGACCAGTACGAAACCTTCTCCTTCCTCACTGGTGGAGGCGTCCAGAAGGCGACGCTCGGCAATCGCTTCCTGAAGCCGGAGCATGCGACGGAGACCGAGGTCGGCGTCGACATGATCGTGCAGAACCGCTACTCGCTTCAGCTGTCGTATGCGAAGAGCCGGGTCGTCGACCAGCTGCTGCAGATCCCGCTGGCCGGGTTCTTCGGCTACACGTCGCAGTGGCGGAACGCCGGTACGGTCGAGGGGAACACGCTCGAGGGGACGTTCGAAGCGCAGGTGCTGCAGCGCCCGCGGTTCACCTGGCGGATGGGGCTCGTCGCCGACCGCTCGCGCAACAGGATCACCGAGTTCAACAGCTCCTGCTTCACGCGCGACGTCATCGCGTACCTCTGCGAGGGTGAGACGCTCGGCTCGATGTACGGCTTCCGCTTCATCAAGGGTGCCGGGGAGCTGCCGGGTGACGTCGGCACGCGTGCCAACGAGTTCCAGGTGAACGACGAAGGGCTGCTCGTCTGGGTCGGCCCCGGCAACGCCTATACCGAGGGACAGACCAAGTCGCTCTGGGGATCTTCGACGACGATCGGGGGCAACGTGTACGGCTGGGGCATGCCGATCACGTTGAAGGAGGGGACGGCGCCGCTGGTGGTGCCGATCGGCCAGAGCAACCCCGACTTCCATGTGGGCCTCACCAACAACGTCGCCTGGCGCAACTTCGGCCTCTACACGCTGCTCGATGCGCAGAAGGGCGGCCAGGTGTACAACCGCATCAACCAGCGCATGTACCAGTACGGTCGCAGCGCCGACGTGGACCAGGCGGGCAAGCAGCAGGAGCTGAAGAAGCCGGTCGAGTACTACGTCTCGCTCTACGCGGCGAACGACCCGACGGACTACTTCGTGGAGGACGCCGGCTTCGTGAAGCTGCGCGAAGTGGCGCTGCGTTACCGCTTCGGCGACCGGATGCTCGCCCCGCTCGCCCGGTTCGGCGCCCGCGGCGTCACCGCGGCCGTGATCGGACGCAACCTGTTCACGTGGACGCCGTACGGCGGATACGATCCGGAGGTCAACGGCGCGAGCCGGCCGACCACGGTCCGCCTCGACAGCTTCGACTACCCGCGCTATCGCACGATCACCGGCAGCATCCAGCTCGACTTCTGATCCCAACCGAGGACATGATGCATACCCTGAAGACACTCCTCGGCGTGATCGTCCTGGCCGGCCTCGCCGGCTGCCAGGACCTCACGGTCGAGAACCAGAACGTGCCCGACCGGGAACGGGCGACGAAGCAGCCCGTGTCGGCCGAGTCGTTCGTCGCCAGCAGCTTCCGGACCTTCTGGCCGGTCGCCGGCCATGACGACTATCCGTCATGGGCCGTGTCCACCATCGCCCGGGAGATTACCTCCGGGTTCGCGGACTTCGGCCAGCTCGAGCTGTCGGCCGAACCCCGCACGGCGTGGAACAACAGCCCGTCGAACGCGCGAGCTGCCGTGAGCCAGACCCCGTGGTATGGGCTCTACCGCACCATCTCCGCCGTGAATGATGCACTGATCGCCATCGACAGCGGTCTCGTGATCGGTGACGCCAACCGCACGGCGCGGACGCGCGCCGTGGGCAAGTTCATCCAGGGAGCCTCCCACGGGTACCTTGCGCTGTACTTCGACTCGGTGGTGGTCGTCGACGAGAAGCTGGCGCTCGACACCCTCACCACGCCCCGCTTTCAGGCGTACCCCGCGGTAGCGACCGAGGCGATCAAGCAGCTCGACTCCGCAATCGCGATCGCCACGAGGTCCAACTTCACCCTGCCGAGCGACTCGTGGCTCTTTCAGGCCATGACGAGCCAGCAGTTCGCCCGCCTCGCGAACTCGTATGCGGCGCGGATCATTGCGTACAAGGCGCGTACGCGGACCGAGCGCAACACGGCCGACTGGGCCGAGGTGATTCGCCGCGTCGATGCCGGCATCCAGCAGGACTTCGCGCCGGCAGGACAGCCCGACGTCCTCTGGGACGACTGGAAGCGACTGATTGCCCGCGTCCGCACCGGCCCGCCCAGCGACTTCGGGCGCCCGTCGTACTGGGTGCTCGGGCCGGCCGACTCGACCAACCGGTTCGTGAACTACGTCAACACCCCGGTCCAGAACCGTGTGGCGTTCCAGATCATCACCAAGGACCGGCGCATCCATCCGGCGGGGGCACCGGCACAGCCGGGACGCTACGTCGGCTACAACGCGTCCAACATCTTCCAGGTGGCACGCGGCAGCTACCGCTTCTCGCATTACTACTATCACCGCTTCGGCACCGGCACCAGCTGGCAGGAGGGGCCGCTCGTCTCGATGACGGTCGCCGAGATGGACCTGCTCAAGGCCGAGGCGCTCATTCGGCTGAACCGCGCAGCAGAGGCGGTTCCGCTCATCAACAAGACGCGCGTCGCGAATGGCCAGCTGGCCCCAGTCACGGTAAACGGGCCGCCGGACGAACCGGGGTGCGTACCACGCAAGCAGAGCGGTGCCTGTGGCAGCCTCTGGGACGCGCTTCGCTATGAGAAGAATCTCGAGGGCATGGGAGTGAGCGGCGTCATTGCATTCTTCGATGCACGCGGCTGGCAGACCCTGCCTGAGAACTCGCTCGAGCAGCTGCCCGTCCCCGGGCGTGAGCTCGAGACGCTGCGCCGGCCGACCTACTCGTACGGCGGACCTGGCGGAAGTTCCAGCGCCCCGGCCCCGAATGGGGAGCAGTGCCCCGTGACGCTGCCCCGCTGTCCGTAGCGGCAACGACATGAGGGAAGAGCCGGAGATCCTGGATGGTCAGGGTCTCCGGCTCTTCTGCTTGCTCCATCGTACGACGAGGTGGGCGTCGTTGCTGCCGGCTAAGTCGACAGCATAAACGGCGTCGGTGCGGGGTGGAGGATGCCGGATGCGGGCGGGGTGATCACGCCGGCACTGACCGCAGTGCTGCGCGAAGGGTCGCGACTCGCTGCGCGAGCGGCCCCGCCGTCTCGATCGCCGCTGCGACCCGGCGCACCGCGTGCAGCACCGTCGAATGATCGCGCCCACCGAACTGCCGGCCGATATCGGCGAGCGTCAGGTCGAGCGTCTCGCGGGCGAGGAACATCGCCACCTGCCGCGCCTCCGCACCCTTGCGCGAGGGACCACGCAACGCCTCGGGGGTCGTCTTCCACGCGGCGGCAACCGCATCCACAATCGCGTTCATCGATGCCGTCGCCGGATCCTCCGGCGCCGCCTCGCCCGGCAAGTCGGCGCCGAGCAGGCGGCGTGCCGCATCGATGGTAACGCCGCCGCGAAGGCGCGCCAAGGCGACGAATCGGGTGAGCGCACCCTCGAGCGCGCGGACGTTGGAGTGCACGTGCGTGGCGATGAGCTCGAGCACCTG
>JACDHQ010000160.1 GCA_013820975.1 Gemmatimonadaceae bacterium | reverse complement strand
CCGTCCGCTTGTCAGTGACTGGCGATAACTCGCCTGTTCCCGCAACTTCGGGTGCCGGGGATTCCCCTCCACGTTGCACCCGGTTCGTCGGCCGCGCGACGCCGCGCGCCACGATCCCCGTACTCCACACCATGGATTACCCGGTCACCTTCGCGCGGCACTTCGCGCGCCTCCTCTGGCTGGTCGTCGAGGAGCCGGACAACATCGACGAGCAGAAGGCCTCGCTCCGCGCGTGCGTCGCCACCGCCCAGGCAGGGGCGGTGACGCTCGTCCAGTCCGGCGGCGACATCCGGGTGAACGGCTCAGGGACGGTCCCGAAGGGATCGGCGATCAAGACGCTCGCCGATCGGATGGCCGAACACGGCGTCCGGGAAATTGCCACCCATGCCGGCGCTACCCCGGGCGATGTCCTCACCGCCGCACGCCTCCTCTCGGCGCCGAGGACGCACGGCAGCACCGGCGAGCGCCTGCAGGAAAGCGGCGCGAGGACGGTGCGCTTCGTCCTCGAAGCGCCGGCCCATGAGGCCGGGGTGGGGCTGGGCGACTTCGACCTCGTGCCGGATGACGTGATCGCCGCCGCCGTTGGGTCGGGAAAGCCGCGCGTCACGCCGGTCCCGGGACCGACGGGTGCCACCACTTCCGCGGGCAAGGCCGACCACTTCGCCGCCCTGCCGGCAGCGGGAGCACTCGACGCGCTGCTGGCCGAGCTTGCGGCCGCGGGCGACGACACCGCGCTCGAGGTGCTCGACCGTGTGGCCAGTGCCGCCGGGGCCCTCCACCGTGAGGCCAGTGCGCCGGAACTGCTGAAGCTGCTGGTCGCCGTGATCCGCCGCGAGGACAGGGCCGGCCCCGACACCCGCCGGTATGTCGCCATGGTCCTCCGGCGCATGATCTCCAGCCACGGCCTTCGCCTCATCGCGGCGCTCCTCCCGCGCCGCGCAGTTGCGCACACGGATATCGCGCTCGTGCTCACGCGCACGAGCGCCGAGGGTGCCGACGCCGTGATCGACTTGCTCACCCAGGCGCAGAGCGCGACCGACCGTCGCGCCTACTTCGACATGCTGCTCACCCTGCGCGCCGCCATCCCCGCCCTCACGCACATGCTCGGTGATGATCGCTGGTACGTCGTGCGCAATGCGGTGGAGCTGCTCGGCGAGATGGGGGTGACCGATGCGGAGCGTCCGGTGCTGACCCTGATCCACCACGAGGATGAGCGCGTCCGTGCGTCGGCGATGTCGGCACTCGTTCGCTTCGACACCTCGACGGCGCGTTCCGCCGTGCTGGCGGTGATGCAGTCGGATGATCCGGCAACGCGCGAGCAGGCGGTCGCCGCGATCGGCGGGCGAAAGCCCGACGGTGCGGCAGCGATGCTGCTGCGCGCGCTCGACCAGGAGGAGGACGCGGGCGTGCAGCGCGCGATCTACGCCGCGCTCGGCAAGGTCGCGTCGGCCGACGCCGTGCGGCGCCTGATCGACGCCGCGACGCCCGCCGGTGGACTGTTCAGGCGGAAGCCGCCCGTGCAGCGCGCCGCGGCGGCGCTGGCGCTCGGCGATGCAAGGACGCCCGATGCGCTGGCGGCGCTTCGGGCGTTGTCGGAGGACAGGGACCGGGAGGTTCGCGATGCCGCCGAGCGGGCAATCGTCAATGCGCGCCGCGTGGGCCCCGAGGTGACGAGTGTCTTCGCGGCCGCGCGACCGTCGTGATCAGCGCGCGGTGAAGTCGGTCTCGCGCGACACGCCGCGGCATGCCTCGGCGAGCAGGGACGCGGCGGCATCGACGTCGCGCAGGCTCACCATCTCGTTTGGCGAGTGCATGTAGCGGTTGGGGATCGACACGAGCCCGGTCGCGACGCCCTCGCGCGAGATGTGGATCGCATCGGCATTCGTCGACGTGTCGCGCCCGACGGCGTGCACGCTGAAGGGCAGCTTCAGCCGCTCGGCCGTCTCGCGCAGCAGCGTGAACACCACGGGCGAGACGATGCTCCCGCGGCTGAGCACCGGGCCCCCGCCGAGGCGGTGGTCGCCGATCTCCTTCTTCTCCATCGTCGGGTAGTCGGTGCCGAAGGTGACGTCGACGACGAGCGCCATCTGCGGGTTGATGCAGTTGGTGCACACGAGCGCACCGCCGCCATGCCAGGCGATCTCCTCCTGCGTGGTCGCGGCGGCCACGACGCGCGCGGCACCGGGGTTCTGCGAATAGCGGCGCAGGGCCTCGAGTACCGTGAACGCCCCGATGCGGTCGTCAATGGAGCGGCTGACGATGCGGTCGTTCGGGAAGTCCATCGTCCGCGAGTCGATGACTCCCGGGTCGCCGACGCTCAGCTGCTCCTCCGCTTCCTTCCGGTTCGTCGCACCGATGTCGATCCAGAGCTCGGTGACCTTCGAGGCCTGCTCACGTTCCGGGGGCTTCATCAGGTGAATGGGCTTCTTGCCGATCACGCCGAGGACGTCGCCGTTGCGGCCGAGCATGCGGATGCGCTGGCCGGGCAGCACCTGCGCGTCCCAGCCGCCGATGCAGCCGAAGTAGACGAACCCGTCGTCATCGATGTACGTGACGATGACCCCGATTTCGTCGATGTGCCCATCGAGCATGATCGTCGGAAAGCCGCTCGGGTTCACCTCGGCGAGGCTGTTGCCGGCGACATCGGTGGTGACCTTGTGCGCGAACGACTCGGCTTCCTCGCGCCACACGCGCGCGGCGGGGGCCTCGAAGCCCGAGGGACCGGGCGTGTCGAGGAGGCGCTTCAGGAAGGCAGTGGCAGAAGTGCTGAACATGGAACCGGGAGAGGGGAGGGCGCGGGCTCAGTCCGCGCGGCTATTGCGCAGACGATCGGAGAGCCCGGGGCGTCCCGAAGGCACTGGATAGGCCCACGTAGTGAGGGCAGCCAGCACCAGGCCAACGACGTACCAGCGGACGTCGGCGACGAGGGCGTAGTAGACGATGCCATACCACGGGAGCGCCTGCGCCAGCAGCCAGGCCAGCATGTGCTCCGGGACCCCCGCGGTCTCCGCCCGCCGGCGGGCGAAGCGGCTGTGGTAGAACCGCATGTCGATGAGCTGGACGAGCGCGTAGAGCCAGGTCATCACCCCGAGGACACGGAGCCGGTGGACCAGCTCCGGCGCCAGCGCCGACCGTGCCGCGATGGTATGGAAGATCCAGACGACGAGCCCGAAGAAGAGCAGCGCGCCGAACAGGATGTTCCGGACCTGCAGCTGGCGTTCGGGGGTGAGCCACCGGGGAGTCGTCATGGTGTCCATCGAGGGAATGAGGGACCGCTTGTCGTGCCGCCACCGTGAGACGAACACGCGGTCCGTGCCCGGCTTCGGGCGGGTACCGCCACCGTGAAACGGGAGACGTGAGAACGTCCGCGCCCGGATGGTGTCGTCTCACGATGCCAATACACACTATCCGTGCGCACGCAGCCAGGCTGTCATCGTTTCACGGTGCCGGTACACTCTCCCCGGGCATCACCCATTCAGGGCCGTTCGTAAACAGCCTTCCCGCCAATATAGGTGGCCAGCACCGTCGCGCCCGGCACGTCCCGCTCGTCCACCGTCATGATGTCGCGATCGAGCACCACGAAGTCGGCGTACTTGCCCGCCGTGAGGGAGCCGAGATCCCGCTCCTGGAACGCCGCGTATGCGGGCCAGATCGTCATCGACTTCAGGGCCTCGTCGCGAGTCATCCGCTGGGCCGGATACCAGCCGCCGGCCGGCCACCCGTTGCGATCCATCCGCGAGATGCTGGCGCTGAACGAGAGGAGCGGATTGACGTGCTCCACCGGGAAGTCGCTGCCATTCGGCACGGGAACGCCCGTGGACAGGAGCGAGCGCCACGCGTACGCGCCGAACAGCCGCCCGATGCCGATGCGGTTGCCTGCCCAGTACATGTCGCTCGTCTGATGAACCGCCTGCATGGAGGGAATGACGCCGAGCTCCGCGAATCGCGGGATGTCGTCGTGGTGGAGCACCTGCGCATGCTCCACGCGGAAGCGGTGGTCCGCTGAGGGTACGCGGCCGAGGGCGGCCTCGTAGGCGTCGAGCACGACGCGGTTGCCGCGGTCCCCGATCGCATGCGTGTTGATCTGGAAGCCCGCCCGCAGCCCGCGCTCGGCGACGCTGCGGATGTGCTCCGGCGGTGAGACGATGAGCCCCGAGTTGTTGGGATCGTCGGTATAGGGATCGAGCAGCGCGGCGCCACGGGAACCCAGGGCCCCGTCGGCGTACAGCTTGACCGCGCGGATCCACAGGCGGCCGTCGTGCAGCGCCGACTGCGGCCCCCGGGTGAAGTAGTGGCCGATCGCCGCGCTGTCGTCGGAGATCATGACGTACAGGCGCAGGTCGAGGCGGCCGCCTCTCGCGAGCGCCTCGTAGGCGTCGATCGTCGCGCGGCTCGCGCCGGCATCGTGGATCCCCGTGAGCCCCCAGCGATGCATCTCGGTGATCGCCGCCGAGATGGCGGCGCTGCGCTGGGCCGGCGTCGTCGGCGGGACGGCCGAAAAGACCAGGGCTTCGGCGTTGTCCACGAAGACGCCGGTCGGGTTGCCCGAAGGGTCGCGCTCGATCCGCCCGCCTGCCGGATCCTGCGAAGCGGCCGTCACCCCGGCCGCGCGCATGGCGGCGGCGTTGGCGAGGATCGCGTGACCGTCGATGCGGGTCAGGACGACCGGATGGTCCGGGATGGCGCGGGTGAGTGCGTCGTGCGTGGGGAAGGCGGTGTTCCCCCAGTCGTTCTGGTCCCACCCCCGCCCCTGGATCCAGGTGCCGGCCGGCACCTGCCGGGCACGGGCCACGACCCGCGTGATGACGTCGTCATACGACCGCGTGTCCACGAGGTCGACGTTGGCGAGCGCCTCCCCGAGCCCGACGAGGTGGGCGTGGGCGTCCACCATGCCGGGGATGACGGTCCGGCCGCCGAGGTCCACCGCGCGGGTCGCCGCCCCGCGGAAGGAGGCTGCCTCCCGCTCCGATCCGGCAAAGACGATGCGGCCGCCGCGGACGGCGAGCGCCTCGACGAGCGGGCGCGCCGGATCGACCGTATAGATGCGCCCATTCGTGACGATCAGCTCTGCTGGCGCTGGACTGGCTGGACGCTGCTGCGATGGTAGTGTGGCCGCAGCGGAAACCAGCAGGGCGCAAGCGACTGCCAGGGAGGTGGGGCGGAGCATGGTGGGATGGATTCGGGTTACTGACGGGATCCGGCAATCGCCTCGGCGCGCCGGAGCGCCTCGTAGGCATTCACGACCCCGCCGGTGCTGGAGAGGGTCGCGAACCGCGCCCGCCCTTCACCGCCGGGGAGGATCACCTCGATGTCCCGCCTGGTGGCAGTCTCCAGGATGATCCGCTTCACGTCGGCCGCGGTGAGGGAGGGATAGTAGGACATGAGCAGGGCGGCAACGCCGCTGACGACGGGCGCCGCCATGCTCGTGCCGCTTTCCCGCTCGTAGCCGCCCCCCGGCACGGTGGAGAGGATGTCCACCCCCGGGGCGAAGACGTCGACCGCGTGCTGGCCATAGTTGGAGAAGGACGCCACGAGGCTGTCGGCCCCATGCCAGGAGGTCGCCCCCACCTCGATCCACTCGCTGAACCGCCCGCCGTCCACCGCGACCGGGGTCGGGAAGTTCGGCGCGGTGGCGAGGTCGGCGCCTTCATTGCCCGAGGCGTGGATGAGCAGCACTCCCTTGGTGATCGCGTAGGCGGCCGCCTGGTCCACCAGCGACTTCTCGGGCGAGTAGCCCTTGCCGAAGCTCATGTTGATGA
>JACDHQ010000159.1 GCA_013820975.1 Gemmatimonadaceae bacterium | reverse complement strand
CGTGACGGCGGCCCTGGTGTTGCGCTCACCGCCGCAGGCGGCGAGCAACAGCGCCGTGGCGATCGCGCGGCCGGCGATGGAGGTCGGGCGCCGTCTCACCGGAAGCCCACCGGTGGCGCCGTGACCGGTCCTCTCACCGCTCGCCCCGGGAATGCACCGGGAACCACCTTTCCGTCGTTCACCACCAGTAAGCCCCCGACCAGCACATACCGGATGCCTGCTGACGGCAGCAGCGGATCCGTGTAGGTGGAGCGGTCAATCACGGTGGCGGGATCGAAGATGGTGATGTCGGCATCCGCGCCCACACGGATCCTGCCCTTGTTCTTCATCGCGGATGCACGCGCCTCAAGCCGCTGCGCCGGCATGAGCGTCATTTTGCGCAATGCGTCCATCAGGGTGAGCACGCGTTCCTCTCGTACATAGCGGCCGAGCACACGGGCGTAGGTGCCGGCGATGCGCGGGTGCGCGGCGCCGACGGCGAGCTCGCCGTCGCTGACAATCATGGTCAGGGGGCTGGCGAGGATGGGGCGCAGGTTCTCCTCCGTCATCCCCTCGATCAAGACGAGCCCACCCACTGCGCGATAGCGGCCGAAGCTCTCGCGAGTCAACCGCTCGCCGGCGTGTGGCCAAATGAAGCGCCGGAATCGGTCCTCGGCCCAGGACTCCCAGTGAGCGAACGGCTCGGACTCGATGGACGTCATCGCGACCGTGTAGGGATAGGCCTCGGTGGTGACATCCAGGCCGCGGGCGCGCGCGGCCTGGATCATCTCGAAGAGGCGGAGCGCGTCGCTGCCGTAGCTGCTGTTCGCGTGCACGATGTGCAGCGGCGCACCGGTGACCAGCGCGCCCAGGAAGAGCTCAGCGGTCTCCATCCAGTGATATGGCAGCTCGGTGCCTCGCACGTGCACGTAGACGGCGGCGCCGGGGAACGCCGCGGCGGCGCGGAACGTCTCCAGCACCTCCCACGGCGTGGCGCCAGGCGTGTACTCCACGGCCAGCCCCACGCCCAGCGCGCCGCGCCGCAGTCCTTGCTCCACCCGCTCGCGGATAGCGGTGATCTCATCGGGCGTGGCGAGCCGCGTCGCCCCCTCACCGCCGGGCAGATCCAGCAGCGGCGCTGATCCGGTGAGGACGGCTGTGCGCACGGTTGGGTGCCCAATCGAGGCGCCGAAGTGGATGGGCGATTTCCCCTCCACCATGGCGTACCACTCGTCTATGTCCCGCACCCCCGTTTCCATCTCGAAGGCGGCGGTAACACCGTCGAGTACCTTCGTCCGCAGCGCCTCCGGCGTGTGCGTGTGCTGGTGGAGGTCGATGAACCCCGGCGCGACGACCAAACCGCGCGCGTCGATGCGAATCCGCCCATTGATGGGACCCTCGGTGATGACGCGGACCTTGCCACCGTGGATGCCGACGTTGCGTATTGCGTCGAGGCCCGACTCCGGATCCATGACCCGGCCGCCCAGGATCACGACCTCGTAGGGTTCCCGCGGGGCCGGCACGGGGCTACTGGCTGGCACTGAAGGCGAGGGCGTGCATGCCGCGACGACAGCTGCCACGAATACTGACCGTATAGCCCGACGCTGCATCGGTGACTCCTTCGGCGTCATGGGACTCGTGCCGCTGTGCCGTAGACGTGCCCGCCGGCCGTGCGGTCGATGAATCGCGTCGCGCGGCCGTCCTCCATCACGAATTCGATCCGGTCATCGGGCCAGTAGACCTTAACGAGTCTGCCTCCTTCGTACCTGCCGCACGCGAATACATGTCCGCCCAGGGGCACCAGGTGGATGGGATCGCCGGCGAGACCTGCAAACCCGGTCATGTGTAGCACGCCCGCCTCATCCCACACGCGGACTCGTGCTCCGTCGTGGTCGTACGTGCCTACATAGCTGAGGCGCTCCTCCGCCTGGAGCATCACTTCGGGCCAATCGCCGGGCGATACGAGCCGTACGGTGCGCTCTGGCCAGAAATGATACGAGGTGTCGAGGCCGAGCGCCCAAGGAAGGATGCGCTCGAGTACCAGACGGTCGGAATCGTGCTGCTTGTCGTACAGCCCAGCGGTTACAACGGCGACAAGTTGCTGCTCCGGCACAACAAAGATGAGTTGGCCACCGTTGCCTGCGGCACGGTGTGCGGTGAAGCGCCCGTACGGCAGCGTGTAGCGCGCGTGCCACCACTGATGGCCGTAACCAAGCTCGCCGGTGGCGCCGGTGCCGAACTCGACCAGCGAGTCGGGGAGCGCGATGGCGCGGCGCAGCGACGCCGCCACCCAATCGGCCGGGACGATTTGCCGGCCGTTCCAGCGCCCCTGCTGCTGATACAGGAGCCCCAGCTTCGCCATGTCACGCGGTCTCAGACGCAGACCGGAGTCGGCGTCCGGCGAGTCGCGCCCCCGGTTCGGATACCACTCCACGTCGGTGATCCCGAGCGGCTCAAAGAGTACTTCGTGGGCGAACTCGACGAGTGGCCTGTTCGTAGCACGCCGAACCGCCTCCGCAAGCAGTTGCGTCAGTCCACCGCTGTAGCTCCAGCGTTGGCCGGGCGCTGCGACGATAGGTTGCTCCCAGACGAACCGAACCAGGTCCGCGCTCCGGTTCATGCGCGCCGCCGCGTTCAGCGAGTCGGAGCCCGGAAGCATCTCATTCCAATCGAGGCCCGCGCTCATGTCGAGTGCGTGCCGCAGCGTGATGGCGCGCCGTTCTGGCGTGGCGAGGTCGGCGTGCTCGGGGAAGAAGTCCAGTAGCGGCTGGTCCACCGAGCGGAGAACGCCCGAGCCGATGGCGATGCCGACGAGCGCGGACATGACATTTTTGGTCACGGAACGCATGTCGTGTGGCGTATCACGATCAAAAGCGACATGGCCGAGCGTGCCCCGCCTCCCATGCTCGTCTTCGCCGGCGAAATACTCTTCGTAGACGAGCTGTCCGTCCTTCACGACCAGCACCGCGTGGATGTTGCGGTACTCCTCACCCTGGCAGATCGCCTCGGTCATCCGCTCAAGCGGCACGTGGCCGAGGCCAACCTCCGACGCAGAGGCGGTACGCCAACCATCCGGGAGTTGCGGCGGCTGGCGGTACTCGGATGCTGTCGGCTGCGCACTCGCAGGAGGTGCAAGAACCGGCGGCGGACCACCAGCACTGCGGCCGGAGCACGACACGAGGCACAGAGCGAAGAGAGTGGCGACGAGCGTCTTCACACTGGGGCGTTGTTCGAAAGGTGGGCATGCGCTCACACCGCTGTGTTTGTTCATTGTTGCCGCTTCTGATTGGTCAGCGGCCGCATGTAACCCGCGAGCGCCTTGCGCCCCACCTGGCGGCCTATTGCCTCGGCGTCCTCGTTGGCGGAGCGAGTATGCGCGCCCGCATAAATGCGCGACATGGACATCTCGTCCACAAAGTCTTTCCACGTCGGCACCGTCAGGGAGTGAGCGGGGCTGTGATCGAAGCTTGTGATTCGGATGCCGCCGGCAGGAGCCGGACCCGTTTCCGCTTCGAGGACGGTCGCGACTGCCGCAGCGTAGACACAGTGGCCGCAGGGATAGTCGGGGTGGGTGGGCGTCCGCAGCAGCGGCTCCCAGTCCGGCACCATGGCGGTGCGGTCGTTTCCGTCCTCGTCCGCGTTGCGGATCGCAGTCATGGGACGCCAGTTTCCGAAATGCATCTTGGCTTCCATCACCGCGAGCCAGCCGTCGTCCCCGGCCATGTGCGCCAGCGCATACATGCGGGCGTTCTCGGCGGGCGTACGCCCGGGGCGGCGAGCGATGTCCGCCAGCAGGGTGGCGTAGTCGATGTTCAACAGTGAAGATGCCAGCAGTCCCCGGTCGGCGGGGCGCTCGGTGCTCACTTTGGCGCCCAAACGGCGCACCTCATCCAGATCCCGCGCGTAGCGCTCGCTCGCGAGGGGCGGCGGGCCGGCCGGGCGCAGCTCGGCAGCGGTCTTCAGGAAAAAGGGGGGCATCGCCACGTCGAAGGGAAGAATTGACGGTAGCCCTGGGTCGATGTAGGCACCCGCCGCGGTCCGTGGCCGGTACGGGGTGAGCGGCGTGGCCTCGGGGAGTGCGGCCCGGCGCATGGCGGCCGCACCTGCACGCTTGCCTACGTCTGCCCCGGCTGTCTTGCCGAGCCCGTCCGGTACCGACGCCAGGGTGATGATAAGCGCCTCGTCAAATGTTTTCTTCTGATCCGGGTGCAGAGTGGAAAGCACCGTGTGGGCGGCGTGCGCCGCGGCCGCATGCACAGACGCTCCGGCTGGAGCGGTGATGCCCGCCAGATACGGAGTGTAACGCCGCTCAATGGCGTTGGTGGCTTCGAACATCGCAAGTGCCACCTGCGCAGTGGCGCGGGTGTTCTTCGCCGTGCGATAGGCATGGTTCGCCTCCCACGCCTTACCCTCGGCGTAGTCGGCCAGCTTCATCCAGGTGACTACCACGTCGGCACGAGCGGACGTGGGCACCAGGGTCAGCGCAGCAGCCAGAGCCAGCTGTGCGACACGGGAGTGCGGGGGCGAACGACGAACGGGATTTCTCATCGGGCCTACTTTCCGGGTGCGGGTGAGTGGAGAGGGTGAATCACGGATGCAGGCCGAGGTGGCCTGCAGTGAAGGTGAGGAGGTCCGCGCTCTGCCGGCGGGGGGAGCGAGGCACTATCAGGGCGCGGGTGGGGTTGGGCGGCGCGTGTAGCGCAACCCCTTCACCCGCGTGGCGTCGAGTGTGAGGTGCGTGACGCAGCCGGCCTCGTCGCGGTGGAAGCGGACGACGCGTTCCCACCGGACGAGGTCGTCCACGCTGGTCGTGACCGAGATGCCGCCGACGGGCGAGGTGCGGTAGCGGAGCAACGTCTTGAAACCGTCGCCGTCAACGTCGTAGAACAGCGCGTGGTTCGGCGCGACGGTGGCCTGGTCGGCGCCGACGCGCGTGCTCGTCATGCCCAGCGGGCGGAAGAGCCGGGGGTCCAGATAGTCGTGCTGCGAGCCGCCGGTGACGCGCTCGACAAGGATCCGGAGCAGCGCGTAGTCGCTGTTGCTGTACATCTCCCCCTCGCCCGGCGCGAAGCCGAGCCGTCCCCACCGCCCGAGGATGCGGAAGAACTCCCCCTCTGACATCCGGTCGGAGATGTCCCAGCCGGGGCCGGCGAGCACGCCGTAGTCCGCCAGCCCGCTCGTGTGATGGATGAGCTGGCGGACGGTGACGGCCGACGCGTATGCCGGCAGCTCGGGCACGTGACGGCGCATCGGGTCGTCGAGCGACAAGCGCCCGTCGCGCTCAAGCATGGCGACGGCGAGCGCCACGAAGACGCGGGCCTCGGAGTACGGGATCCACGTCGTGGTGGCGGTGGCCATCGGCACGCCGAGAATGGGCCTCACCATCCGTCTCCGGCGCGGGTGAACGCCAGGTCCGTCACGCGGCTGGTGGTGAGGCGGAAGCCGGTGGGGCGTCAGGAGCATGGGGTCTACTCCTGTGCGCGGATGGCGGCCTGGGCCGCCTGGAGGAGCGCCGCGCGGGCGAGCAGACGTCCGTTCAGCACGACGGCGTGGATGCGCTGCGTATTGCGGATGTCCTCCAGCGGGTTGGCGTCCAGCAGCACCAGGTCCGCGAGCTTCCCCGGCGCGACCGTGCCGAGCGAGTCGGTGGCGCTCAGGTAGCGCGCCGGGTTCAGCGTGGCCGCCTGCAGCGCCTGCAGCGGGGTAAGCCCCGAGGCGACGAGCAGCGCCAGTTCCTCGTGCAGGCTGGCGCCGGCGTAGACGAACGGCTCGTCGCTCGCGTC
>JACDHQ010000158.1 GCA_013820975.1 Gemmatimonadaceae bacterium | reverse complement strand
AGTCCCGAGTGCTCGCGGATCCTCGCGGCGATGGGGGTGCTCGACGCGATCGAGCATGGCGGTGCAGCCACCCTGCGGGGAATGATCATCAGGGCGCCCGACGGCCGCGAATTTCGCGGTGAGTTCGCCGCCGCACACGGGTTTCACGGCTTCCGGGACCGCGGACTCGCCCTGCCGCGGCTGCAGCTCGACACCATGCTGCTCGACTGTGCACGGGCTGCCGGGGCGCGGGTGGTCGAGGGCGCGCATGTCCGCGATGTGATCCGCGACCGGACCGGGCGGACGACCGGTGTCACGGTGACCGGCGCGCCCCATGAGCAGTACGCCGCGCAGGTCGTCGTCGGTGCCGACGGATTGCGCTCGGTGGTCGGCCGGCGGCTGGAGCTCGTGAAGGCGCGACGCTGGCCACGTCGGGTCGCCCTCGTCGCCCACTACTCGGGCGTGCGCGGCGTGGGCCCCTATGGCGAGATGCACGTTGCCGCGAACGGCTATGTCGGACTCGCGGACGTCGGCAGCGGGCGCACGAACGTCGCCGTCGTCGTCCCGTTCCGCGATGCACGCGCGATGGCGGGCGATCCGGGGCGTTTCATGGACTGCTGGCTTGCCGGGCATCCGCACCTGCGCGCGCGCTTTGCCGACGCCGTGCGGGTGACCGCCGTGATGGCAACCGGACCCTTCGGCGTGCATGCGCGGCGGGCGTGGGCACCGGGCGCCGCCCTTGTCGGCGATGCGGCCGACTTCTTCGATCCGTTCACTGGCGAAGGCATCTACTCGGCACTCCGCGGCGCGGAGCTCCTCGCCGCACAGCTCACGTCCGACGCGCTCGATGGTCCGTCGGCGACCGACGCGGCCCTCGCCGCGTACGATTGCGCGCGCCGCAAGGCGTTTCGCGGGAAGTGGCGGGTCGAGCAGCTCATCGGGATTGCCGTCTCATCACCGATGCTCATGAACCGCGCCGCGCGCGCGCTGGCGGCGCAGCCGGCGATGGCCGACCTTCTCGTCGGCGTGGCTGGTGACTTCGTCCCGCCATCGGCGGTGCTGCGCCCCGGATTCATGATCCGCCTGCTCGCATGATCGATCCCGATACGTTCCGCGCAATCCTGGGCCGGTTCGCCGCCGGTGTGACGGTCATGACCCTCCGCGATACCATCGGCGCCGACCATGGCATGACCGTGAGTGCCTTCGCCTCCGTCAGCCTCGATCCGCCGCTCGTCCTCGCCTGCATCAGCAACGACGCACAGATGCATCCGGCCCTCGAGGGGGCACGGCACTTCGGGGTGAGCATCCTCTCCTCGGAGCAGGAAGCGCTGTCGCGCCGGTTCAGCGACGTGCTTCCCGACCGGTTCGCCGGCATCGGCTACCGACGGGGGAAGAGCGGCGTGGTGCTGCTCGACGACGCGCTCGCCACGCTCGACTGCACCATCGTGGCACGGCACCCCGCCGGCGATCATGCCATCGTCATCGGCCAGGTGGATGAGGGCTCCGTGCGTCATGCCACGCCGCTGCTGTACTATCGCGGCGGCTACGCACAGCTCGAGCGCTGAGCGCCATGCGGCTGATCCTGGACGCGCCGTTCACCCCCCGCTCGCGCCGCACCGGCGCCGAAGTGCTCGACGACCCCGCATGCCCGCCGGCGCTGCGCCAGCGGTCGATCACGGACGTCACGCGCGCCAACCGCCTGCTCGGCGGCATGCGCGCAGTCCTCGCTGAGCTTCGGCTGCTCCTTCCATCGCTCGCCGGCCTTCAGCGCGAGGTGACGTTGCTCGACGTCGGCACGGGGCTGGGCGACATCCCGGCGGCGGCGCGACGCCTCGCGGCGCGGCACGGCGTGACGCTTCGCGCGATCGGGCTCGACGAGGCGGCATCGCTGACACGGGCGAGCGGCGACCGCCTCGATGCCGGCGTGTGTGCGGACGCCCGCGCGATGCCCTTTGCCAGCGGCAGCATCGACGTCGTCACCTGCTCGCAGGTGCTCCATCACTTCGACGCGGACGCGGCGGTCCAGCTCGTCGCTGAGATGGACCGGGTGGCACGATGCAGCGTCATCGTCAGCGACCTTCGCCGGAGCTGGCTCGCGGCCGGGGGGCTCTGGGTGGTAAGCTTCCCGATGGGATTCCACCCGGTCAGCCGCGCCGACGGCATGCTCTCCGTCCTCAAGGGGTTCACCGCGACCGAGCTTGCGACACTCGTCCGGCGTGCCACCGGTGCTCGCATCGATGTCGCGCACCGGCTCGGATGGCGGCTCACCGCGCAATGGGCGCCGCGAGGGCGCGGATGAGCGCCGTCCGCGACACCGCGTTGGCGCTTGGTCCCCTGCCGGAGGGGCGGATCCTGCGCACGGTGGACGAGGGACTGGTGCGCGCGCCGCTCGACGTGATCTTCGCCCTCGCCGCGGATGTCGAGCGATGGCCGGTGCATCTCCCGCACTATCGATGGGTCCGAATGCTGGAGCGGGACCCCGATGGCGGCGGTATCGCCGAGATGAGCGCGAACCGTCCCTTCGGCCCCCTGAACTGGCCAACGTTCTGGGCATCGGAGATGGCGGTTGCGCCGCCAGGCAGCGCACATGCAGATGGGCCGTGGATCCGGTTCCGGCACGTTCGCGGCATCACGACGCGAATGGACGTGGAGTGGCGCTTCCGGCCAGTGGCGGACGGCACCCACGTGAGCATCGTTCACGTGTGGGACGGCCCCCCCTGGCCACTGATCGGCGGCCTCGCCGCCACGCTCGTGATCGGCCCGGTGTTCGTCCATGGCATCGCATCGCGCACGCTCGCGGGACTCGCCCGCGCTGCCGAGCGCCGTGCGCAGCAGTCAGCAGAGGGATCGCAGTGATGCAGCGTCGCAGAGTGGTGATCACGGGAATCGGGGCGGTGACGCCGATCGGCATCGGCCGGAATGGGCTCTACGACGGCCTCCGTGCCGAGCGCTCGGGGGTCCGCACCCTCACGCGTTTCGATCCCGAGCCCTTCCGCAGCCGAAACGCCGCCGAGGTGGACGACTTCACCGCGGCGGACTTCATGGAGGCGAAGCGGGCGAAGCGCCTCGACCGCTTCAGCCAGTTCGCCGTCGCGTGCACGCGCCAGGCGCTCGAGGACGCGGAGATCGACCTCGCGCGCGAGGACCGCGATCGCATCGGCGCACAGATGGGCTCCGCGCTCGGCGGCATCCGCTCGGCTGAAGGGGCCGCGGAGATCTTCCAGCGGCAGGGGCTGCGCGGCGTGGATCCGAACCTGGCGCTGATGGTCTTCGGCGGCGCCGCCAGCTGCAACATCGCCATTGAGTTCGGCGTCACGGGGCCCAACAGCACCAATGCGATGAGCTGCGCGTCGGGGACGATCGCCGTCGGCGAGGGATTCCGGAACATCCGCGACGGCTATGCCGACGTGATGCTCTGCGGCGGATCGGAGGCTCCGCTGGCGCCGCTCTGCTTCGGCGCCTTCTCCATCATCCGCGCCATGAGCACGCGCAACGACGACCCCGGGGCTGCCTCCCGTCCCTTCGACCGGGACCGTGACGGGTTCGTGATGGGCGAGGGCGCCAGCGTGCTGGTGCTCGAGGAGTACGGCCGGGCGAAGGCCCGCGGGGCGCACATCTACGCCGAGGTGCTCGGCTACGGCTCGACGAACGACGCCCACCACATGACGGCGCCGCGTCCCGACGGGCAGCAGGCCGCGCGCGCGATCTCCCTGGCGCTCGCCGACGGCGACGTCGCGCCGCACGACATCGCCTACGTGAATGCCCACGGCAGCTCGACGCCCCTCAACGATCCCACCGAGACGCGGGCACTGCACAACGTCTTCGGGGACCATGCATCGCGGCTCCAGGTGAGCAGCACGAAGGGGTACTACGGCCATGCCCTCGGGGCGTCCGGGGCGATCGAGCTCGCGATCTGCGCCCTCGCGCTCGACGAGGACTGGCTGCCGCCGACGGTGAACCTCGAAAATGCCGACCCGGCGTGCGATCTTGATTACGTTCCGCGCACCGGCCGCCACGCCCGCGTGGACCACGTGCTGTCGAACTCCTTCGGCTTCGGCGGGATCAACGCGAGCATCGTGATGCGCCGCCCCGACTAGTCCCTCCTCCCCCTGCCATGCGCGACTCGATTCGTCACTTCCTCGCCGAGTTCATCGGCACCTTCGGGCTCGTGTTCCTCACGGGATCCGCGCGCATCTCAGCGGAGATGCGCGGCTCGCAGACGATCATCCTCGAGTCGGCGCTCACGTACGGGCTCGTCCTGGGAGCGTTGATCACAGCGATGATGCGCGTGGGCGGGCACTTCAACCCCGCGATCACGCTCGGCTTCCTCGCCGCGCGGCGGATCGAGCCGGTGATGGGAGCCGTGTTCATCATCGCCCAGTTCATGGGGGCGGCGATCGCCGCGTATGCCCTGCTCGGCGTCTTCCCCGACGGCCCCGCCCTGGCGGCGCGGCTCGGTGGCCAGGTGGTGTCGCTCGACATCGGCACCTCGGCGGCGATTGCGCTCGAAGCGATCGGGACGTTCTTCCTCTGCTTCGTCCTCTTCGGCAGTGCGGTCGATCCGAAGTCGCCGCGCGTCGGGGGGATGGCCGTCGGCTTCGCCGCCGCGGCGATCTACCTCGCACTCGGCTCGCTGACGGGCGGGTCGCTCAACCCGGCGCGCTCGTTCGGCCCCGCGGTGGTGAGCGGCGTGCTCGAGGGACAGGTCGTGTACTGGACTGGGCCGATCATCGGCGCGATCGTGGCGGCGCTGCTGTACGACCAGCTCTTCATCCGCCGCGGCACCGACTCGGCCCTCCACGGCGCGGTGCAACCGACCCGGGACGCGTGACGACCCCCTCCCCCACCGCACCGTCGATCGAATCGGCGCGCACGCGCGTCGTGGACCTGCTGTCGGCGCACTTCGCGCACGACGGGATCGAGGTAGAGGAGCTCGACCGGCGGCTCGACCTCGCCTACCAGGCGCGCACCATCGGTGAGCTCGAGGTGCTGGTGCAGGATGTCCCGGCCGCGCCCGCGGCGCTGGCGCGCATCTCGGCCGCGGTGCCGGTGTACGACTACGACGCCGAGTATGCGGAGCCGGGCGGCGAGGAGTCGGAGCGAATCCTCGCCATCATGTCGGAAACGCGACGGGATGGCCTGTGGGTGGTCCCGCGGCGGCTCGAAGTCGTCTCCGTGATGTCGGAGACGGTGCTCGACCTGCGCGACGCCTCGCTGCTCCCCGGTGTCACCGACATCGCGATCACGGGAGTGATGACGCAGGTGACGATCATCGTGCCCGACAATGTCCGCGTGATCAACCGCCTGTTCGCGTTCATGGCCACCGCCCGCGATCGCACGTGGCAGGCGCCCTATCCCGAGGCCGCGGCGCCGGTGATCCGGATCGACGGCTGGGCGGTCATGGCTGAAGTGGTGGTGAAGCGGGGAACGGCCTGAGGGAGCGAGTCAGGGGCGGTGCAAGGCGCTGGTGGTCGGGCGCACACGAGTAATCGGTGGCGGTGCGCGGCGCTGGTGGTCGGGCGCACACGAGTGATCAGGGGCGGTGCGGCAACCAAGCCCGAATCCGCGACCGATAGTTCGGTGGTCGATCCCGCGATGGACCATCCCCCACGATCCTGTCGAGCGTTCGATCCCGCGATGGACCATCCGTCAAGATCCTGTCGAACTTTCGATCCCGCGATGGACCATCCCCCCAAGATCCTGTCGAACTTTCGATCCCGCGATGAACCATCCCGCCACCGAGACAGCTCAGCAGTTCAGGGTCCGACCGACAGGTACGCTGCGTCGTAACG
>JACDHQ010000157.1 GCA_013820975.1 Gemmatimonadaceae bacterium | reverse complement strand
CCGATGGCGTCCGCGCCAAAGATGGCGAGCGCCTGAGCTTCACGCTCCTCTACGACCCCGGCAACCCCACCCGCGCTCGCACCGCACTCGTTGCGCAGCAGTACTGGGCCGACATCGGCGTCGAGACCTCCACCGAGACTTCCGACTACGGCCCCATCGTGAGCCGTATCCGTACCGATCCGCCGGACTACGAACTCAACCCGAACTACCTCATCACACCGCCCGATCCCGACGGCGTCGCGAATTATTACCTGTCCGAATCGGCCGTGAACTCTTGGGTATTCCGGAACGCCGAAGTCGACGAGCTCTTCAGTGTCGGCGCGACGGCTGGCGATCGTGACGCGCGCCAGGCTGCCTACCACCGCATCCAGGAAATCATCCACGAAGAACAGCCCAACGTATTCACGGTCTACCCGGACGAGATCCAGGCGTTGAGCCAGTCCGTCGCGCACTTCCCGCAGGCCGGCTTCCGCGATGCGCTCGCGTGGGCACACCTGATCGAGAAGCGCTGAGCGCCCGGGGGCGAAGGTGACGAGTTACGTAGTTCGCCGCTTGGTCGAGTCGTTGCTGCTCGTCCTCGTGGTAACGATGGTCACCTTCGCCCTCATCAACTCCGCCCCCGGCGGTCCCAGTATCCTGCTCGATCCGAACATGAGTCCGGCCGACACCGCGCGGTTGCGCACCGTGTACGGCCTCGATCGCCCCGTGCCCGAGCAGTACGTCCGCTGGCTCGGCCAGCTCGTGCGCGGCAACCTTGGATTCAGCCTTGGCGTCGGTCGGCCCGTCGCCGAACTCATCAGTAGCGCGCTCCCGGCCACGTTGATCTTGTCGGGGAGCGCGCTCGCGCTCAGCCTCCTCCTCGCGATCCCGCTGGGAATCCTGGCTGCTGTCAAGCGCGGTAGCTGGTTCGACCAGCTCATCACGTCGCTGAGCTTCATGGGGTTGTCGCTCCCCGTCTTTTGGTACGGCCTGATGCTCATCATCCTGTTCTCCGTGCTGCTCTCGTGGCTTCCGGCGGGGGGCATGTACACGCCCGGGAATGAAGGCTCGTTCCCCGACCTCATGGCCCACCTGCTCCTCCCGACCATCACCCTCGCGACCGTGAACCTGGCGCAGCTATTGCGGTACACACGCTCCGCAATGCTCGGCGTGCTCAAGCAGGACTACGTGCGGACGGCTCGCGCCAAGGGCGTGCACGAGCGGAACGTTGTCACGAGGCACGCCTTCAGGACGGCGATGATCCCCGTGCTCACGCTCGTCGGCATTCTCATCCCACGGCTCGTGGGCGGCGCCGCCGTGACGGAGAGTGTCTTCTCCTGGCCCGGCATGGGCCGCCTCGCGATTGCCGCCGCCTTCAGGCAGGATTATCCAACGATCATGGGCATCACGCTGCTGGTGTCGATCATCGTGGTGATTTCGAACTTAGTCGTCGATTTGCTGTACGCCCGATTGGATCCTCGTGTCACGTATCGCTGACGATCATCGTGAAAAACCGGTCGAGTCGCCCTGGCGGCGGTCGGTGCGTCGCTTCTCCCGGAGTGGCACGGGCGTTGGTGCGCTAGTGGTGTTGGTGGTTATCGGCCTATCGAGCGCGTTCGCGCCGACGTTGGCACCCTACGACCCCTCCAGGATCGATCTCTTCAACACCCTGGCGCCTCCGTCCGTCAATCACTGGCTCGGGACCGACGAAAACGGTCGTGACGTTCTGAGCAGGCTCATGTATGGCGGCCGCATCTCCCTCGCGGTCGGCTTGTCGAGCATGTTCGCGGCAATCATCCTGGGCAGTGTGCTCGGCGCGCTCGCCGGCTTCTTCGGTGGCTATGTCGACTCGATCATCAGCCGCGTCATCGACGGCATGCTCAGCGTGCCGCTGTTCTTCTTCTTGCTCACCGCACTTGCACTCTTCGGTTCCACGCTCTTCAATCTCGTGATCGTCATTGCGCTCACCAACTGGATGCCCGTCGCCCGCATCGTGCGTGGTGAGGTGACCGTGAATCGGGAAATGCAGTACGTAGAGTCGGCGACCGCCTTGGGCGTGCGTCCGCTCGGCATTCTCTTCCGGCACATCCTGCCCCAATCAATGCCGTCGATCATCGTGGCTGCAACGCTCGGGGTTGCGTACGCGATCCTCACCGAATCCGCCCTCAGCTACCTCGGGCTCGGCGTGCGCCCGCCAACGCCTTCATGGGGCAACATGCTGAGCGACGCACGAGGCTACATCTGGCAAGTGCCGATGCTGACTGTCTATCCCGGCGCCGTCATCTTTCTCGCTGTGCTGGCCTTCAACGCAATCGGTGACGCGCTGCGCGATGCCACCGAGCCCACGTGAGCCACGGTTTCACGCCTCACCTAGGAGATTCCCATGCGTCTGTGCTTCCTCGGTAACCAAGAACGACTGGACTACCTCCGCTCCCACGCCAGCCTCGGCGTCGAGCTCGACAACCTCGCCGACTTCGAAGGCAGCTTCGTGCGTCCCTCCAGCATCGAATCGCGGGGCGAAGAACTCGTACTCGCCCACTGGGTGATCGAGCGTACGGTGGAGGCCGAGAATCGTGGCTTCGATGCCGTCATCACCGGCTGCATGGGGGATCCAGGCGTGGAAGCCGCCCGCGAGCTCGTTCGCATCCCCGTGATCGCACCGGGTGAGACTTCCCTCCTCACCGCGCGCATGCTCGCGCACCGCTTCAGCGTGATCACGCCCTTGCAGGAGACGGTTCCCATGGCGCGGGAGCAGGTCCACAAGGCAGGGCTCGCGCAGAACGTCGCTTCGATCCGGCCGCTTGACGTCGCTGTCGAAAAGATCCGTGAGCGCGATCCCGCTACGCTCGAGTCGCTGGTGGCCCTTTGCCGACGCTGTGTGAAAGACGACGGCGCCGAACTGCTCGTGTTCCTCTGCGCGAGTATGTCGCTGATCGCCGACGACGTCGCGCCGCGACTCGGCGTACCGGTGATCGACGGCGTACGCCTATCACTGCGCGCAGCCGAGATGCTCGTTGGCTCCGGTCTCACCCACAGTCCCGTCACCTACCCCGTGCCGGCGAAGCAGCAAGCCGCTGCGCGATGAAGATCGAGGCGGTATGGGCGCGCAGCGTGCGGCTGTCGAATACCACCCTCATGACGTCCTACGGATCGAACGCGGTGGAGCGCGACCACTTGTTCGTCGCGGTCGCAACTGAGGATGGCACTGTTGGGTATGGAGAGGGCTCTCCGCTCCCACACTTCAGCGGCGAGCGCGCGCCCGAGATGCAGCGCGTCGCGGCGGAGGTGTTCGCGCCCGCGTTGCTCGGTCGCGACGCCCTGGACATGGAGGGGGCGCAGCAGGCGCTGCGCCGTGCGCTGCCGCACCATGGCGCCACGAAGGCGGCGCTCGTCTCCGCCCTATTCGATCTGCAGGGGAAGCGCGCCGGCCTTCCCGCGCACGTCCTTCTCGGCGGTGCCGTGGCGACGCAGGTGTCGGTTGCTGGTGCGCTCGGCATCGAACCGATCGAGGTGGCGCTCCAACGCGTGGCGGAACTTCGCGCGGCGGGCCACCGCACCGTAAAGATGAAGGTTGGCGCCGACGTCGACCGTGACGTCAGGCTCGTGCATGCCATCCGCGAAGAGCACGGCTTCGACGTGCGGATTCGTGCCGACGCCAACGGCGGTTACTCGGTAGCCCAAGCACGCCGCTTCGCCCGGGAGGTCGCGGAGGCGCGACTCGAGTACTTCGAGCAGCCGCTCGCCGCGCACGACATCGAGGGTCTCGTGCAACTGCGCGCTTCCGGCCTGGTCCCCATCGCCGTCGACGAAAGCCTCTTCAGCCTCCAAGACGCGTTCGACATTGCCCGTCGTGGGGCAGCGGACGTCTTTGTGATCAAGCTGATCAAGCTCGGTGGGCTTCACGTGGCTCGCAAGGTGGTCGCCATCGCCGAAGCAGCGGGCATTCGCTGCACCGCCGTGAGTCCGTACGAGACGGCGCTAGGCGTCAGCGCCAATCTCCACCTCGTCGCATCGAGTGACGTCTTCGCGCACGACAGCGAGCTGGGTGTCGGAGTGTCGAGCGTGGCAGTTCCTGGCGTGCGCGAGCTGTCGTTTCAGGGGGGACGTCTCGTGGTGCCGGCGGCGCCTGGCTTAGGGGTCGAGATGCCGGAAGGGTTCTTCGCTCCGGTGGCCGCCTGAGTCTTGCGGGGCGGCACGTGAAGATGAATTAGCGTAAGGGCTCGCGCGCTGCGCCCGGTCCCCAACCGTGCTCCGAAGTGCTGTCACCGTACACACAGCTCCATGCCAACCCGACTGACATCCGTCAGATCAGAACCCCACCGCCTGACCATCGGTGCGAGGCTCGCTCGCAGCCACGTAGCCACCCTCCACGCGCTCGATGAGCTGCGCCCGCCGAAGGTCGATCCGGACACGCGGACGTCGTGTCCGCGCCGCCGCAAGTCCGAGACGACTTCGGACGCAACGCCTCGCTCGACGTCGTCGAGCGGACACGTGCTCCCGATGCTCCTCGCAATGCGACTGGCTTGCGGTGCTCGGGAGCTGCGGAGTCCTCACGGCCATCGCCGTCCGTCAGGCGTTCATGCCCATCTACCTCCTGGAGAACGCCTTCTCGGCGACATCCATCGGCATCTTGCTCAGCCTGCGCGCTCTCGCGGCGGTCGCGGTGCGACCGATGATGCCTCGCATCATCCGCCTGCTCGGTGGCCGTGCGCGCGCGCTAGTGGTCATGGTCGTCCTCGTCGGACTCGGCGTCGGAGCCATCGGCTTCACCACCTCGTTCGTAGCACTCGCTTTCCTGTCACTGCTCGCCGGGATCGGTACGGGTGTCGGGATGCCGCTGTCGATCGTGACCATCGCCAGCCACGTGGAGCCGCACGAGCGAGCGACGGCGCTCGCGCTCCGCCTCACGGTTAACCGCGGCGCCCAGCTCGTCACGCCCTTCTTGATAGGCGCGGCGATCGGCTTACTCGGATACGGGGCATCGTTCTTGATCACGGGGGCCCTGTTGCTCATCGTCGGCGTCTTCATCCTCCGGTTGACGCCGGCGTTCGAGCGCAGCGATCGCGCGATTGGTTCGTAGGCGCATTGAGTGCCCTTGGAGCGTTGGTTGGACGATTGGAAAGCAGCCGACTGCTCCATGTCGGCTCACTGGCCCCTGTGCGACCCGGGAGCGGCAAGACGACGCCGGTTCACAAGACTCGTCGCTCCGCGCGTTCTACGTCGCTGCGCATGGTTCGCGAGTATCCACCGGAGGGCACGGCCGCGGAGTTCTGGACGGATCTCGAAACCAACTATCGACTGGACCTGCGCACCGCCGAGCGCGCCGACGCCGAGCTCCCCGCTGGCCACGACCGCTCCCCGCTGCACGGCATCCCCTTCGCGGTCAACTCTGAGCATCTCTCGAGCCGGCATGAGCCGAGACCGCACCGCACCGCAGCTCGTGAGCCAGTATCCTTCGTTGATGGAACACGTAGGGGATGCGAGCAGCGAAATCCGTGAGTCGACGGAACAGGACCTGGCGAGCAGGATCAACCCGGACCCCGCTGCGGTCGAACGTGCACAGAGCCTCGCGATGCGTTCATTGGCGAGCGACGCGTCCATCGAATGGGACGACACAGTCGCCGACGACGGTACTCCGCTGAAGGTGATGCGCGTCGCGAGTGACCTCGACGCGCCAGCGGCCCACGACGCGTACGTTCGATTCATGCGTGCGTGGGTGCGTGCCGAACCATCGGTGAATCGAAGGTACGTCCGCGTGGAGTTCGGAGCTGGACGGACGGGCTGACCTACAGCGGTGTGCGACCGGAGG
>JACDHQ010000156.1 GCA_013820975.1 Gemmatimonadaceae bacterium | reverse complement strand
CGACCGTTCCGCGGAGTGGCTGCGGCGTGTTGTCCCACCGCGCGAACAGGCCTGCCGTATTCGGCCCGAGGTTGTCGTCGAACAAGGTGTGTTGCCCGATACCGCCGGGAATGAGCGCGCCGGGCTGTTGCGCTCCCGCCGTTCCGCCGAGAAGCAGCGCGACCATCGCGCCGATGCTCCAGGTTCGTTTCAACATGGTCATGCCTCTCGGAAAATGGAGGTTCTCGGCAGCGGAAGCTGGTCCGCGCTGGGGGAGTTCACCGGTCATGATGTTCATGGCGCGTCACACGCCGTAACGGCCGTTCCGGTGACCTCGACGTCTTCCTGCGACGACGCGTTCCCCTTGTACGTTCCGCCGGTGAAGCTGACCCCTGCCCCGGCGAGGATGTTTCCCTTGAAGTTCGAAGTGTTCATGGTCGAGGCCTGCCTGACCCACCACCTCACGTTGCAAGCCGACGCGCCACCAGCCAGTACCACGTCAAAGTTGGTTCCCGTGAGCGCACCCGGGATTCCGGCCTGTCCGATCTTGAACAGCCACTGCCCGGTCGACGGACCGGACAGGGTCAGCGTTCCCGTGAGTGTTGCCGAGTTGTCGAAGCAGTACACGCCGGGCGCCAGAATCTGGCCTGCCAGCGTACCGGTCAGCGTCGTGCCACACGCAGTCGCTTCAGCCGCCGCGAAGGCAACCAGGAAGTCCTGGTAGGCCTGCTTCGCCGCCGGCGTTCCGATTTCGGTCGTGCCGGTGATGGGACACAACGTTTGAGTTACCGAGCCGGGCGGCGCTTCGGGTGCGGGCCCTTGGTTGGTCGCGACACTTCCCGCGATGCTGCCGTTCGTGCACGTAAAGGCCACACGGGCAATGAAGCGGAAGGGCGATGCCGGCGGCGGCGGCGGCGGTGGTGGCGGTGGTGGCGGCGCCGCCGTCACGATCACGGTCGACGAATCCGCCAACGAGCCCTGAGCTGCCCTGACGGTGTTGGTGAACGTCCCAGCGGTGCCGCCGGCGGTAAACACTACCGTGGTCCCCATGGAGTTCGCGGGAACAGTCCCGCCGCCGTTGACGACCGTCCAGGTGGGATTGATCGTGACGACGTTGCCGCCTGCATCCCTGCCGACTGCGGTGAACGTCTGCGTCGCGCCTGGCGCGAGCGTCGTGGTTTCCGGAGTGACGACGAGCGTCGCGGCCGGCCCTGCGATGACCGTGACCGTTGCCGAGCCGGAGGTGGTGCCTTGCGTCGCCCTGACCGTGTTGGTGTACGTGCCGGGCACGTCACCGGCGGTGAACACCGCGGTCTGACCCATGGTCCCGGCGGGGATCGTACCGCCGCCGTTCGCAACCGACCAGGTCGGGTTTATCGCGACGACATTGCCGGCGGCGTCCCGTCCTACTGCGGTGAACGTCCGGCCGGTGCGGATGGCGAGCGTATCCGGGTTCGGCGTGACGGTGATCGTCGCAAGCGGGCCCGGGATCACGATAACGTTTGCGGTGCCGAAGATGGTGCCCGAGGTCGCTCTCACGCTGGCGTTGAACGTTCCGGTCGTGTTGCCGGCGGTGAAGAGGCCAGTCGAGGCGTTGATCGTGCCTGGCGGATTGGTGGTCGACCAGACGGGCGTGATCGCGACGACGTTGTTGAACGCGTCTCGGCCGACCGCGGTGAACTGCTGCGTCGCGCCGATCTGAAGCGTCGGGTTCGGCGTGACGGTGATCGTCGCCAGCGGACCCGCGGTAACGGTGATCGTCGCCGTGGCGGTCAGGCCGCCACAGGTCACGGTGACCGTGCTGGTACCGGGTGTGGTTGGAGCGGTGAACCGCCCGGAGCTGCTCACAGTGCCGCCGCCGGAGGTGACCGCGTAGGTCTCCCCCACGATGGTCGTCACGGCACTTCCGGCTCGCGTCCCCGCGGACGTGAGCTGCACCTGACCCGTCGGCGTCGTGGTCGAGGCGGCGGGGGTGAGGGTGAGCGTGGTGAGCTGTTCGGGCCCTGTCGCGTCGGTGCATGCGAGGGTGAACAATCCGGCAAATACCAAAGCGGACAGGACCCGCGCAGTGGATCGGCGCGACGGCGCTTGCGCGACGCGACCCTCCATGAGGCGTATCATCTGACTCCTCCGGCCCGATGCATTTACACGCGAAGAGGGCGCGGGCGCGCCCGGTCTCGGTGGAGGCCGCGACTGATGGTGCAGGGAGTGTCGCGGCCCCGTCCGCCAGCTGCCTGCACGAACTGAGCCGTGGCAAGCAAACCGTACGCATTCACGGCCAGGTCCGCGAGCAGCACCAGGCCGGTTTCCGTACATAAGCCCCGGCGGGCTCGTCCATTGGTGGACGTGCGGCGCTCACCGACGTCGCCATCGCCAGGCACGGCGGTTCGGGGGAGCGCAGGATGAAGATGACCCCGTTCAGCGGCCCCCCCGGTGGTTCCCGCCGGTGCCAACGGGCAGTTGCCCAGAGCGCTCACCTCACCAGAGCGCTTACCTCATGGGAATGGAGCACACGTGGCGGTGTAGCCGCCCAGATACAAAACAGGTCCCCGCCGCGAACCGCGCGGCGGGGACCTGTTCACTAACCCCTGCCATCAGGACGCGGCTGCGATGATCCGCGTCACGAGCATCCGCAGTTGAGCCGCGTCGGCGGCCAATAGCCGGCCGGACTGGATCAGCGCGTCCAGCTCGTGGATGAAGGCCTCGAGCTGGTTCACGGCCGCGGTGTTGTTGCCGCGCCGGAACTGATTCTCCGCGGCGGCGAGCTTCACCTCCAGCGAATTGGCGATCCCCTTGTTGATCTTGCCGGCGCTGGCCAGCTGGCCGAGGGCCGCGGCCGCGCTGCCGGTGGCCTGGCTCCACGTCGCGATGGTCGCCGTCGTGGTGACGGTGTCGGACAGCGCGCGCGTGTCCGTAGCGATCAGCCGCACCACGAACGTGCCGCCGCTCGTGTACGTGTGTGACACGTTCACGCCGGATGCGGTGCCGCCGTCTCCGAAGCGCCAGGCGAACGTCAGCGCGTCGCCGTCGGGGTCGCTCGACATCGTCGCGCTCATGGCGATCGACTCACCTTCGATAGCGGTGTACGGGCCATCTACCGCCGCAACCGGGGGCTTGGTGTTGCTCTCGACCGCGATCTCGATGTCGTCGCGCAACAGCGCGAGCAGGTCGTAGCCGGTGAGCGCTTCAACCTCGTCCACCGTTCTCCTGTAGCTCTGCCACGGCACGCTCCGGATTCCGGCTTCGTTCGGCATGATCACCGCGATGACTTCGACGTCGCCATGGCTGTTCACGTGCTCGATCCCCTGATCCTTCAGCATGATCACGGCGACCTTCCACGTGTGCTCGGGGATCACCATCTTGCCCTCGTCCTTTATGGTGCCCTTGTTGCCGGCCGGGCCGGCGATGACGTACACCTCCTTGTTCTGGAAGCGAACGAGATTACCGAGGTAATTCTCCATCTGCGCCCACGGCCCCTGATTGTTGTCGGCCGCCTGCGGAATGATGTTGCTGAAGTAGTACGTGTGCGCGTTGTCGAGGCTTCCCGCTGTCCGGTCGAACGAACGCGCGAGGTGGCCGCGGTCGATTCCGTACCCGTGGAACGCGCCGGCGCCCGTGTAGTCCGCGGTGGTGTACCGGCCGGCCGCAGGCAGCTCCGGATCGTATGTGAAGCAGTCACACCGGTCCTGGGGGCCGAAGTGCGACGCGTCGATCTCGTACGCCACCCAGTTCGGGATCCCGGTGGTCGGGTTGAACGAAGTGATGAGCTGATCCCGCCGGATGATGAACTCATCCGCCGGCGTCGCATCCGTTGGCTCGCCGAACTCGGCGTTGCCTGCGTAATCGGCGCTCGCGCTCGCCGTCGCCACGTGCGTGGGCAGCGAGTAGCGCCGCGTCGTGCCGTCCTCGGCGGTCGCCCGCACCAGGGCGGTGCCCGCCGAGAGCGCGCGCATCACGCCGTTCTGATCGATGCTCGCTATGGCTGGCGTCTCGGACGACCAGACGAACGTCGTCGGGACCGTGCTGCCCGATCCGTCGCGCAGCGTCGCGAACAGCTGGTCCTCGAAGCCGACCGGCAGCGGAGGGTCGGCCGGCACGCGGCCGGAGAAGGAGATGCTGTTGGGGAACGGCGGCGGCGTCACCCCGGTGCCGTTGCACACGCCGAAGCTCGCGGCATTGCTCGCCCAGCTCGTGCCCACAGAGTTGCGCTGGAGCGACTGCCCCACCGGCGCCGACGTCTGCGAGACGCCAATGTCCCTGGACGTCATCCCTTCGGCGGGGCCGTTGGTCGCGGTAAAGAGTCCCTCGTACGACAGGAACTCGACGACCGTGCCCGCGGCATCCAGCAGCGCCATTCCGTCCGGCGCGCCGTTCTGCAATCCGTCCTGCGGGTACGTAACTACCAGAACGCCGCGGCCGCTGCACGCGGTGATCGCCGGGATCAGCCCGTCGAACACGCGCTCTTCGCCGTACACGACACCGCCGTTGCCGTTGTACAGCACAATCCGCCAGCCGGTCACGTCGGTGCCGGCGGGGCCCTCGATCTCGAGCGCTTCGCCGAAGTCGGTGCCGACGTTGTCGTAGTGGATCTCCGAGAACCGAACCGCGGGCTGCGGCGCAGGCGCCTCGACGTGCAGCGTGGCCGTGTCGGCCTTGCCGTTGGCGGATGTCGCGATGATGAGCGCGTCACCCGCGGCCTCGCCCGTCGCGATGCCAGTCGAGCTCACGCTCGCGTTCGCGTTCGAGCTGCTCCACGTGAACCCGGCCGCGATCTCCTGATCGGCGGCATCATAGGCTTTTGCGGTGAACTGCGTGCTGGTGCCCAGCTCGACCGTGGCTTCTTCAGGCGTGACGACTACGCGGTCGACCACCGCGGCCTCGCCGCCGCCAGCGCACGCCGGAACCGTGGTGCTGGAGTTGCGCGGCGCGGGCGTGCCGGTGGAGAAATCGTCGCTGTTGTCATTCGTGTCCGTGCAGCCGTTGTTCGCGCGGAATCCCGCGAGCGTCGTGCTGAGAGTCGGCGCGGGGCCGGACCCTTCGTGGAAGTTGGCGCTTCCGTATCCAACGAGATCGACGATGCGCGCGAGCTGCGCGGGCGTGCACGGGTTGGAGCCGCCGTTACAGCCGATCGAGGTTGCCTGATCGGAGAGCGCAACCTTTCCCGCCCCAGCCGCCATCGCGATGGTACCCGTAGCATCGGACGCCGGAAGCGGCGCTCCATTCGCTCCGCCGCCGAGCTTGACGAGGTAGTACTGCCCCGGCGCAACGGACCCGCTGAGCGCGACGAGCTGGGAGGCGCTCGACCCGAAATTCCCGGTCCCGGTCGCGCTGGCGTACTGGACGGACCAGCCGGAGAGCGAGGCCGTGGCCGTGCCGGCGTTGAACAGCTCGACATAGTCGGCGTTGAGGGTGGCGCCGCTGTTTCCGCCCGCCCCATAGACCTGGCTGATCACCATCTTCGGCGCAGCCGGAGCGACGCTGAGCAGTGCCGGCGCCGGGGATTTGGGATCCACGATCCCGTTGTCGGAGCACGATGAGATCGGAAGCGCGAGTGCAAGCAGGAGAGCGCCGAAAGTACGGATCCGCATGGAGATTGTCTGGTGGAAGATTGTGTGCGTGCGCTACGACGACGACAAAAGATACGCTTGCTTGTAACGTTGGGGCGATCGCTCCTGTAAGGCTGGCGTCACGATCCGGTGAATCATGTCCCGCAGAGAATCCGCTGCGCGACGCGCCCTCGATCGGGGTCGGTAGAGCATACGGCGTGGTGCCCGGCCGCGCGAGGGCCGGGGCAGGCGGCGGGGCAGGCCTGGGC
>JACDHQ010000155.1 GCA_013820975.1 Gemmatimonadaceae bacterium | reverse complement strand
CCTCTCGACCATTCGCGTGAGCACCCCCGAGCCGGCGTTCGATGCGATGGTGAACCGGTGGAGCCTCTACCAGGCGCTCGCCTGCCGCATGTGGGGACGGTCGGCGCTCTACCAGAGCAGCGGCGCGTATGGCTTCAGGGACCAGCTGCAGGACTCCATGGCCTTTGTGTACGCCGAGCCGGCGATTGCGCGCGCGCACCTGCTGCTGGCCGCATCGCGCCAGTTCGTGGAAGGCGACGTCCAGCACTGGTGGCACCCGGAGAGCGGGCGTGGCGTGCGCACCCGCTTCTCGGACGACCTCGTGTTCCTGCCGTACGTCGTCGATCACTACGTGCGGGTCACCGGCGATAGGTCGGTGCTCGACGAGCGCGCACCGTTCATCACCATGCGCCTGCTGGAGCCCGATGAACACGAGCTCTACGACCTGCCGCAACCGAGCGGGACGGACGCAACCGTGTACGAGCACTGCGTGCTTGCGCTGCGCAAGGCGTGCACGCAGGGAAGCCACGGGCTGCCACTGATGGGCATCGGCGACTGGAACGACGGCATGAACCGCGTCGGCGTCGAGGGGCGCGGCGAGAGCGTGTGGCTCGCGTGGTTCCTGGTGACGACGCTGCGCGCATTCGCGGAACAGGCCGAGTCACGCGGTGACGGGGACTTCGCGCGCGAGTGCCGCGAGCGCGCCGACGCCTACGTGATGGCGGTGGAGCAGCACGGCTGGGACGGCGCCTGGTACCGCCGGGCCTATTTCGACGACGGCACCCCCCTCGGCTCCGCGTCGAACGACGAGTGCCGCATCGACGCGATCGCGCAGAGCTGGAGTGTGATCTCCGGCGCAGGCGACCCGGAGCGCCAGGTGCAGGCGATGGCGTCGTTCGAGGAGCACCTCGTCGATGAGGAGGCGCGCCTGCTGAAGCTTCTGACGCCGGCGTTCGACCATACGCCGAACGATCCAGGCTACATCAAGGGCTACCTGCCCGGTGTGCGGGAGAACGGGGCGCAGTACACGCACGCGGCACTCTGGTCGGTGGTCGCGACGGCCCGACTCGGTGACGGCGATCGCGCCTTCGTGCTGTACCAGATGCTCAACCCGTTCACGCATACGGATACTGCCGAGGGGGTCGCGACATACAAGGTGGAGCCCTATGTGATCGCCGCCGATGTGTACACGTCGCCGGCCCACGTGGGGCGCGGTGGATGGACCTGGTACACCGGCTCCGCGAGCTGGATGTACCGCGTGGGCCTCGAGTCGCTCCTCGGCTTCACCCTGCGCGGCGCGACGCTGACGATCGACCCGCGGGTGCCCGCGTCGTGGCCGGAGTTCACGATCGAGTATCGGTACGGGACGAGCCGGTATGTCATCACGGTGCACCAGCCGTCGCGGCTGGCAGGCGGCAACGCGGTGGTGACGCTCGACGGCGTGCGCCTCGAGTCGAATGCGATCCCGCTCGCCGACGATGGCGGGGAGCATCGGGTGGACCTTCGTCCGCGGTAAGGACGGACCAGAGCCCAAAGCCCAGAGCCCAATGCCCAATAGGTATCGTCCAGCTGCTGACTGTGGTTCGGAAGCCAGCGACTGGCTCATGGCCAACAGCAACAGCGGTCATCAGCCAGACGGAAGTCGATGGGCTTCAGGCTCTGGGCTTTGGGCTCTGGTCCGAACAACTTCAGCCTTCGGGCAGCCCTAGCTTCGCACGCCCCAAGATTCGCGCGTTATACCCGATCCCAGAACCGGTGCATCTCGATCGCCCCGACGAACTTCCGCATGTCGTCGTCGCCGAGCGCTCCGCCCGCCGTGATGATGCCCGGGGCACCGGTCGACGCCGGTTTCCCGCCAGGACGAAGCCCCGCGATCGCGGCCGAGAGCAGCTCCACCCCTTCTCCGCTGGCTCCGATCGGCTTCAGGTGGCGGTAGGCCATCCGCACGAACTCGAACACCGGATCCATCGTCACCAGCTTTTCCATCGCTCGCTTGCCGCCGGGCAGGAACACCGCATCGAACAGCGCCGAGCTCGTCGTGAGGAAGCTGAAGTCGATCGGCCGCTCACCGCCGCCCTCGAGCTTCAGCGTGCCAAGTGATGGCGCCACCAGCTTGGGCATCGCGCCTTCTGCCTCGAGCGCACTGACGATGCGCTCGACGTCTGCAGCGGCCGTCCCGTCGGCAACGACGACCGCAACTCGGCGGGTCCTGATGCCGGAACCGGGAAGGCTCGTCATGCTGAGCGCCGGCGAGGTCTTCACCGACCGCTTGCCCGGCTTCGGCGCCCGCGGCTGTACCTCGGCGGGGTCCGTATCGGCGGGGATGCTCATGTTGAGGTGCACGTCGGACTTCGCGGGAATGGCGAGCCCGAGCCCTTCGGCGACCGGCTTCGCCAACGACTCGCTGATGTGACTGAGGTGGACCAGCATCCGCTCACGGATGGCGATCGTCTCGACCTTCCCGAGCTCGAACTTGAGCGCGTCGATCATGTGCTGTTGCTCGACCGGCGTCTGGCTGTTGAAGAACAGCGTCGCCTGCGAGTAGTGGTCGTGGAAGCTGGGGCTCCGCGCGCGGACCTTGTGCGCGTCGATCCGCTCCGCGTGATGCACGAAGCCACCCTGTGCAGCGCGGGCCTGCATCGGGCAACCGCGGGCGAGGGTGTTCGGACCATACGCTGTGCGGCCCCGGTCGATCGTCTGGCGCATGTGGCCGTCGCGCTGGTTGTTGTGCACCGGGGTGACGGGGCGGTTGATCGGGATCTCCTGGAAGTTCGGCCCGCCCAGTCGCAGCAGCTGCGTGTCGGTGTACGAGAACAGTCGACCCTGCAGCAACGGGTCGTTGGAGAAGTCGATTCCCGGCACGACGTGGCCCGGGTGAAAGGCCGCCTGCTCCGTCTCGGCGAAGAAGTTGTCCGGGTTGCGGTTCAGCGTCATCTTCCCGATGCGCTGCACGGGCACGAGCTCCTCGGGAATGATCTTCGTCGGGTCGAGCAGGTCGAAGTCGAATGCGTGCTCGTCCGCTTCCTCGACGACCTGGACGCCGAGCTCCCATTCGGGAAAGTGCCCCTCCTCGATCGCCTCCCAGAGGTCGCGGCGATGGAAGTCGGGATCGGCGCCGGAGATCACCTGTGCTTCCTCCCACACCACCTGGTGCAGCCCGAGCAGTGGCTTCCAGTGGAACTTCACGAATCGCGCGGTGCCGGCCGCGTCGATGAGGCGGAAGGTGTGGACCCCGAATCCTTCCATCATCCGGAGGCTGCGCGGGATCGCCCGGTCGGACATGGCCCACATGATCATGTGCAGCGATTCGGGCATGACGGAGATGAAATCCCAGAACGTGTCGTGCGCCGCCGTCGCCTGCGGGATCTCGTTGTGCGGCTCGGGCTTCACCGCATGGACGAGGTCGGGGAACTTCATCGCATCCTGGATGAAGAACACCGGGATGTTGTTGCCGACGAGGTCGTAGGTGCCTTCCGAGGTGTAGAACTTGACGGCGAACCCGCGCGCGTCGCGCGGCAGGTCGGTGGAGCCGCGCGACCCGGCGACGGTCGAGAATCGCACGAATACGGGCGTCTCGGCCGACGGATCCTGGAGGAATGCGGCGCGCGAGAGGGCGGCAGCGTTGGGATACGCCTTGAAGATTCCGTGGGCGCCTGCGCCGCGGGCGTGCACGATGCGCTCGGGAATGCGCTCGTGATCGAAGTGCGTCATCTTCTCGCGGAAGATGAAGTCCTCGAGGAGCGTCGGGCCGCGGTCACCCGCTTTCAGCGAGTTCTGGTCGTCATTGACGCGGACGCCGGTGTTCGTCGTCAGGAACTCGTCGGCACCGTCGGTGGTGTGGGCGGCAAGCTGCTGGACCTTCGCGTTGGCCGGCGTTGCGTCGCCGGGCGCTGGCTTGCGGTCGCCCTTGTCTTTTTTCATGGCGGCTCCTGGCTCGTGTCTACTGGGAAATTGGCCCGTGCGGGCGCAAGGACTGTTCCGGCCTGCAGGGGGAGCCTGGCGAGGGTTTCCCGGCGAGCGACGTGCGGTGTCGGCAGATCCCGACGGGAAGCGCGAAACGCCCCTGACCGCCCAGCCCGTTCGGAACGGGTACCATCACACGTCCCTCCAATTTTTCCCAGCGCCACGTTCTCGGTGGATTTCGCGAAACCGAGGATCGGGACGGTGAGATCGCGTAAGCCTTCCGGCACGGCCGATGCATGCCGACGGCGCCGAAGGACCTCAATTCCTTTACCCGGGACAACAATGCTCTGGACAATCATCGTCATCCTGCTCGTGCTCTGGTTGCTCGGCTTCCTGGTGTTCCCCGTCGCTGGCGGGCTGATTCACATCCTGCTGGTGATCGCGTTGATCGTGATCGTGTACCGGCTGGTCACGGGGCGGAAGCCACTGTAGCGGCCTCGATCGCGCTACATGATGTGGACCGGTGTCCCGATCGGCACCCGCGAATAGATGAACGCCAGGCCCTCCGCACCCAGGCGGAGGCAGCCGTGGGTGGCGGCGGTGCCGATCGAGGACGCGTGGTGGCTCCCGTGAATCAGCTGTGGGTTCTTCGTGCCGACAGGCGGCATGTACACCCGTGCACGAGCCGGGGCGGGTGCGGGCCGATGCAGGGGATGTCAGCACGAGAACCTCCAGCCCGACCAGCGTCCGTCCGGGCGCGGCACGTCCACGCCGCTATTCCGGCGACGGGGCCGGTGCCGGGTACCACCGCTCGCGCGGCACGATCATCGGTCGCGGAGGGTCCGATACGTAGTGCGGCGAGGTGATCTGGACCCCGTACTCATTGAACGCGTCGAGGATGTTGCGGTGCAGCGCCGACAGGACGCCCACCCGCTGCGACGGATCCAGCAGATGCGCATTGAGCTGGTACTCGACGTAGAAATCCGACAACGCAGTAACGTGGACGAACGGCGTCGGGGCTGCGGCAAGTCCTTCGGTCCGGCCCGCCGCGAGGAGGAGCATTCCCTCGACCTGCCGCCACGGTGTGTCGTAGCCGATCGTCACGGAGGTGTGCAGGATGATCCCGCTCTCGCTCGCGAGACGGGTGTAGTTCTTCACGCCGCCGCCGATCACCACGGCATTGGGCAGCGTGACCTCCTCGCGCTTGTTGGTCCTGATCTTCGTCGACAGCATGCCAAGCGTCGTCACCGTTCCCTCGGTCTCTCCCAGGCGCACGTAATCACCCGGCTTGAGTGCCCGCGAGTACATCAGCACCAGCCCGCTCATCGCCTGGCTCACCACACCCGACGACCCGAGGGAGATGACGAGCCCCGCGAACACGCTCACACCCTTGAAGACGTCGCTGCTGCTGCCCGGGACGTACGGATACGCCACGACAATCGCAAACAGCCACAGCAGGGCAATGCTGATGCGCTTGGTGGGATTCGCCGTCTCGCCGTGCATCCAGGGGAGTTCGACGCTCCCCGCCTCCACCGCGTCGAAGAATGCGCCGACCAGCCGCGCCACCCACCGCGTCACGATGAAGATGAGGACGACCGTGAACAGCCCTGGCACTCCGCCAAGCGCCGACAGGGCAAGCTCCGCGACGGTCGACGTAAGGTACGCGCCGAGTGCCTCGCCCCACGGGCGACTGTAGGCAAAACGGGTCAGCACGAAGACGAGCCACAGGTAGGCCGTGAACAGGCCCGCCGCCCACGCCAGGAGATCGCTCATCCGGCGCACGAACGTGAGGAGTTGCTGCGCCGTGAGCAGGCTGAATCCGCCGATGGTGACACCCGGCAGGTGCGGACCCGCAACCTGCGGAAGGCGTCGCAGGCTGAGAATGCGCAGCCGGCGAATGATCCGCAGCGCGAAGTAGAACAGGAG
>JACDHQ010000154.1 GCA_013820975.1 Gemmatimonadaceae bacterium | reverse complement strand
CTCGCCGTCCGTACCAACTACCAGGGAAGTGGGCTCGGCACGACGGTGGTGACCACGGGTGTCGAGTGGCTGCGCGCGCGCGGCGCGACGGTGATCGGGCTCGAGACGATGCCGCGGACGATGGACAACATCGGCTTCTACTCGTCACTCGGCTTCGCGCCGGGGCGGCTTACCGTGACGGTGACGCTCGACGCGGTGCCGATGGCGCAGGGCATGCCGCTGCTCGGCCGCCTCAGCGACTACGAGAAGCACACCGCGTTGGAGGAGTGCCGTGCGCTGCTCGACGGGCTCGCGCCGGGGTATGATCACACGCGCGAGATCGTGATCACCGACCGGCTTGCCCTGGGCGACACGCTGCTGCTGCGCGACGGTGGTGGGCGGCTGCGCGGATTTGCCCTCTGCCACTCGGCGCCGCTCGTCGAGGGTCGCGCACGCGAGGAGCTTCGCGTGCTGAAGATGGTGCTGGACGACGAGGTGCTGCTGGCGGAGATGGTACAGGGCCTGCGCGACCTTGCGCGGCGGAGCGGCACGCGGCGCGTCGCCGTGCGGATGCAGGGGGACTATGGATCAGCCTACGCACTGCTGATCAAGCTGGGCGGCCGGGTGCGGTGGACCGACCTGCGGATGGCGATGCACGATGCGCAGGAAGCGAAGCCGGCGCGCGGGATCGTGCTGTCCAACTGGGAGATCTAGCCCTTCGCGCGCTTGCCCTTGGGCTGCACGTTTGGCGGCTCCTTCGGCGCCCCCGGTGTGCTCCGCGCGACGATGCGGTAGATGAGCAGGAAGACGCCGACGGTGAGGAACAGGTGTACCCACCCCGGTCCCTGCATCACGAGCGCCGCGAAGGCCCAGAGGACGAGCAGCGCAATTGCGCCCAGAATGCCGAGATCCACAGCGAGCTCCAGGGGTGCAAAAATGATTGACCAGCGGTCATTGCGAAGCTAATTTACATCTGTGTTTGGTGGGGACGAAGAGCCACGTTTTTGAGCCGATAAGTCCTTCGAGTGGGCGCGATAATCTGGACCTGACGCCATGCCCCCAGTGCGGGGGAAGACGAAGGGACTGGTGAGGGCCTCATTTTTTTGACAGGGCTTCAAAAAACCCTCTTCGATCTCCAGTTCGCCCTCGAGCCCCGTGCCCTGCACGGGGCTCGAGTTTTTTGTGCCCTCCCAGCCGCCCGACCCCCGGCCCCCCACTCCCAACCGTCCAATAGTGTCCCGTCACCGCTGCTCGCCCTATCTTTGGGCCGATGACACCGACCAGGGACCCCCATGGCTGAGGTGACCGTCACCCGGCGCATGCACTTCAACGCGGCGCACCGCGTGCACAACCCCGCGCTCTCCGACGCCGAGAACGAGCGCCTCTTCGGCAAGTGCAACAACCCCAACTGGCACGGGCACAACTACATGCTCGACGTCTCGGTCGCCGGCCCCATCGAGGAGCGCACGGGCTACGTCATGGACCTCGGCGCCCTCAAGGCGATCGTGCAGCGCGAGGTGATCGACCACGTCGACCACCGCAACATGAACCTCGAGGTCGGCTTCATGCGCGACATCATCCCGACCGCCGAGAACATCGTGGTGGCGTGCTGGCGCGTGCTCGAGCCGCGGGTGGCGCCCGCGCGGCTCGCGCGGCTCGTCCTCTGGGAAACCCCCAACAACTACGTGGAATATGACGGGCGATAGCATCGGGCAGCCGAGGGCGGGCGAAGACGGGAACCAGCCGCTGGACGCGATGTCCCGCGACCTGGCTGCCGGGGTGCGCGAGCAACTCGGCCTGCTCGGCGAGGATCCCGATCGCGAGGGGCTGCTCAAGACCCCGGCGCGCGTCGCCGCAAGCCTCCAGTGGCTCACCCGCGGCTACCAGATGAGCGTCGCCGAGGTGGTGGGCGACGCCCTCTTCGCCGAGGACCACACCTCGATGGTGATGGTCCGCGACATCGAGTTCTATTCGTTGTGCGAACACCACATGCTGCCGTTCTTCGGGCGGGCGCACGTCGCCTACCTGCCCCACGGGCGCGTCGTCGGCCTGTCGAAGATTCCGCGAGTGGTGGAGGTGTTCGCGCGCAGGCTGCAGGTGCAGGAGCGCCTCACGGAACAGATCGCAGGGGCGCTCGAGGAGGTGCTCGAGCCGGCGGGCGTCGGGGTCGTGCTCGACGGCGTGCACCTCTGCATGATGATGCGCGGCGTCGAGAAGCAGTCGAGCCGCACGATCACCTCGTCGCTGCGCGGCGCCTTCCGCGACGACGCCCGGACTCGCGAGGAGTTCCTGCGCCTTGCCCACGCCCCGAAGGCGAACTACTGATGGGCGTGCTCGACGGCCGGATCGCGCTCGTCACCGGCGCGTCGCGTGGCATCGGCCTCGCCTCGGCGCGCGCCCTGGTCGGCGCGGGTGCGCGGGTCGCGCTGCTGGCGCGCGGCCGTGAGTCGCTGGCCGAGGCGGTGGCGGTGGTCGGGGCCTCAGCGTTCTCGGTGCGGTGCGACGTCAGCGACAATGCGGCGCTGTACGACGCGGTCGAGCAGATCCGGGCGACTGTCGGCGAACCGGACATCCTGGTGAACAACGCCGGCCGCTTTCTCGTGGCGCCGGCCGATGAGACTTCCCCCGACGACTTCGCATCCGTCGTCTCGACCAACCTCGTCGCACCATTCGCGATCGTGCGCGCGCTGCTGCCCACGATGCGTAAGGCGGGGCGCGGGCACATTGTGACGATCGGCAGCATCGCCGACCGGCACATCTTCCCCGGCAACGCCGCCTACTCGGCGAGCAAGTACGGGCTGCGCGCGCTGCACGAGGTGCTGCACGCGGAGTTGCGCGGCAGCGGCGTGCGCACGACGCTCGTGTCGCCGGGCCCTGTCGACACGCCCCTCTGGGACGCCATCGACCCCGACAACTCGCCGGGGTTCACCCCACGCTCGGCGATGCTGCAGGCCGATGCCGTGGCCGCGGCCGTGCTCTATGCCGTCAGCGCGCCAGAAGGCGTGAACATCGACGAGCTGCGCCTCTCCCGCCGCTAGCCGGATGTTCGTCGAGCTGCTCGACCAGCTGCGCTGCCCCGCGCCGCACGAGGAAACGTGGCTGGTGCTCTTCGCGGACGAGTCGCGCGACCGGCACATCCTGCGCGGTACGCTCGGGTGCCCGGTCTGCCACATGAAGTATCCGATCGTGGATGGGACGGTGTGGTTCACGGCCATCGATCGTGCGACCCATGAAGGGGTGGTGCGAGCTCTCGTGTCCGTACCGCCGGCCGCCGTCCCCCTCCCCCCGACTGCCCTGGCTGCCTACCTCGATCTCGGTGAACCCGGCGGCGCCGTCGCGCTCTTCGGCAGCTGGGCGGGCTACGCCGAGGAGCTGGGCGACATCATCGAGCGGGTCGAACTGGTGGCGATCGCGCCGGATGGACCGACCCACCCGATGCAGTCGGCGATCATGCCGCCGTCGCGAGCGCAAGTGCCGCTCGCGCCGGGCGCGCTGCGCGCGGCCGCTGTGGATGCCGCGCCCGATGCCGCGCCCGATGCCGCGCCCGATGCCGCCATCGTCGTGATCGAGGCGGCTCGGATCGTCCGCAGCGGTGGCCGCATCCTCGCGCCGGCATCGGCGCCGGTTCCAGCAGGAGTGCGGGAGCTGACGCGCGATGACACCTGGTGGATCGGCGAGAGGGAGGGTGGAACGACCTCCGGAATGATCCCGCTGGGGCGAAGCCGGTCTCGGTGATCGATCCGCGTCGATCTGCGTCATTCGCACAATCCGCGTCCGCTCGGCTCGATCATCCAGCAGCCGGATCCTCCACGTACAGTGAGTCGACCAGCGACTTGTATGCCTTGTCCACGACCTTTCGCTTCACGCTGAGCTTCGGCGTCAGCTCGCCGCGCTCGATCGTGAAGTCGTGCTCCAGCAGCCCGATCTTCTTTGGCAGCTCGTACTTCGCGAAGCCGTCGAGGGTGCCGAGCACCTCCTTCTCCATCTTGGCCTTCGCCTGCGGCATCGCGAGCAGCTCGGCGCGGTCGGTATAGGAGAGGTTCTTGTAGCCGGCCCACTTCTCCAGGTTGTCCCAGTTCGGCACCACCAGGATCACGGGGAACCGGCGCTTGTCGCCGATCATCACCGCCTGGCTCACGTACTTGTTCGTCTTGACGCGGTTTTCGATGGGCTGCGGCGCGATGTTCTTGCCCCCGGCAGTGACGATGATGTCCTTTTTACGATCGGTGATGGCGAGGAACCCGTCGCGCAGCTCACCGATGTCGCCGGTATGAAACCACCCCTCGGCGTCGATCACCTCGGCGGTCGCCTCGGGGTTGTTGTAGTACCCCTTCATCACGTGGGGACCGCGCGTGAGGATCTCGCCGTCGGGCGCAATGCGGACCTCCACCCCCGGCAGCAGCTTGCCGACGGTGCCGAGGCGGAACGCGTCGGGGGTGTTCACCGCGATGACGGGGGAGGTCTCGGTCAGGCCATACCCCTCGAGGATCACCAGCCCAGCGGCATAGAAGAACTTGTTGATCTCGGGCGCCAGCGGTGCACCGCCGGAGACGAAGTAGCGCAGGTTGCCCCCGGTGCGCTCGCGCAGCTTCGAGAAGACGAGCTTCTGCGCCACCGTGTACTTGAACGCCAGCAGCCCGCCCGGTTCGCGCCCCGCCAGCTTTTCATCGGCCCATTCCTCGCCGACGCGGCGCGCCCAGAAGAAGATGTTCTTCTTGATCGCGCTGCCGGCCGTCGCATTCTCGAGGACGCGCGCGAAGATCTTTTCGTACACGCGTGGCACGGCACACACGAGGGTGGGATGCACCTCGCCGAGGTTCGCCGTGATCGTGTCGATCGACTCCGCGTAGGCGATCGAGCACCCGACGTGGAACATCAGGTAGTGGCCCGCCATCCGCTCGAAGATGTGCGACAGCGGGAGGAAGCTGAGCCCGGAATCATTCCCCTCGAATGGGACGGCAGTCGTGGCCCCCAGGACGTTCGAGTAGATGTTGTCGTGCGTCAGCATCACGCCCTTGGGGTTGCCCGTGGTCCCCGAGGTGTAGATGAGCGTCGCGAGGTCGTCCGGCTTCACCGAGAGCGCCTGCTGTTCCCAGGCTGCCGCGCGCTCCGGCGAGTCCACGGCTGCCCCGCGCTTCTCGAGGTCGGCGAGTGTCATGTCGATGCCCGGTGCGCCGGCCTCGAATCCGATCACGTGCTTGACCGCCGGGCATTCGCCGCGGATCGCCGCGATCTTCTGCGCCTGCTCGGCCGTCGAGACGAAGACGGCGACCGCCCCCGAGTCATTCAGCAGGTGCGGGATCTGCTCCGCCGGAAGTGTGGGGTAGATCGGCACGTCGGCGAGCATCGCGGTGAGGCATGCGTAGTCGGCGATCGCCCATTCGGGACGGTTCTCGCTCAGGATGCCGACGCGCATTCCCGACGTCACCCCGAGCTCCTGCAGCCCGAGCGCCGTGTGCCGCACCCGGTCGAGCAGCTCACGATGCGAAATCGGCCGGTAGGCACCGCCCACCTTCACCTGCAGCGCATCGGGCTTGTTGAACTTGCGGCACGCGTCGAAGAAGAGCGCGGTCAGGGTGCCGGGCGGGGTGTTGCGGGGGCCACCAGTGGCGTTCATCGCTGCCTCCAGGTCGGATCGGGCCGGTGCGCTACCGAGCAGCTCCGGCGGCGCGGCGAAAGAGTTCCAGCTCCACCCACAACTTACCCGCGGGTGCGCCGGTCGCCAGCGCGTGGCCTACTGTACCGGGCCGAAGGGGACGCGAAACACCACCGGGCTTCCGGTCACTGGCGCGCCCCGGTAATGCACCCGCGCCTCCACGATCACCGTATCGGTG
>JACDHQ010000153.1 GCA_013820975.1 Gemmatimonadaceae bacterium | reverse complement strand
GCGCTACCGCAGCTCGCGCCTGCCGGACGACCTGATGGGGGAGGCGATCCGCTACGTCAGTTCGCATGAGACGGCGCACTCGGTGGGGCTGCCGCACAACCAGCGCGCGAACTTCGTCTTCCCTGTCGACTCGATCCGCAATCCCGACTTCGTGCGGCGCATGGGGCACTCCGGGTCGTCGGTGGGGCGCACGCGCTTCAACTACGCGGCGCAGCCGGGTGACGGCGTGCCCCCCGAGCGGCGTATGGGCGTCTGGGACCGGTGGGCGGTGTACTGGGGATATCGGCCGATCATGGAAGCGCGCACTCCCGAGGAGGAAGCGCCCATCCTCGCGCGCTGGGTGACCGAGCGCGCCGACAAGCCGTGGTTCCGCTTTGCGTCGGCGCAGTTCGGGATGGACGAGGAGTGGGATCCATACCGCATGACCGAGGGGATCAGCGCCGACCCGGTGGAGGCGGCGTCGCTCGGCATGCGGAACCTGCGGGTGATGGTGGACAGCCTCCTCCCGTGGGTGCTGCGCGATGGGGATGATTACTACGAGCTCGAGACGCACTACCTGCAGGCGCTGACGCAGTGGAACCGCTACGCGGAGCACGCGGCCGCGGCGATCGGCGGGTCGTGGACGCATCACAAGCGGTATGGCGAGCCGGGCGTGGTCTACACGCCGGTGGAGCCGGCGTACCAGCGGAAGGCGATGACGTTCATCGACGAGCAGGTGCTGGCGACGCCGGTCTGGGCGCTCGACACGGATGTGCTGCGCCGGCTGGAGCATGCGGGCGCGGTGGAGCGCATCCGCGCGTACCAGGAGCTCGCGGTGCAGCGGCTGCTCAACCATGCGCGGCTCGCGCGGATGATCGAGCACGAGGCGTTTCACGGGGCGCGGACGTACACGCCGGTGCAGATGCTCGACGACGCGCGGGCGGCGGTGTGGCGCGATGCGCGCGCGGGCCGGGTGGTGGACACGTATCGCCGCAACCTGCAGCGCGCGTATCTCGCGCAGGCCGACAGCTTGCTCAACAAGGCGGACAACCGGGGGTGGAGCCCGCCGCGGTCGGGCGACCTGCGCGTGAGCAGCGACCGCGACCCGGTGCTCAACGGGGAGCTGAAGATCGCGCAGTCGGACATCCGGCCGTTGATCCGTGACCAGTTGACGCTGCTGCGTGTGGAGCTGCGGGCGGCGCTCACGCGCGGGGTCACGGACCGGAATACGCGGATTCACCTGCAGGATGCGATCGTGCGGATCGGGCGGGTGCTGGAGCCGGGATAGGTCGGGTGCGCCCCGTTCGGTGAGGGGCATTCGGTGCCGGTGCGCCCTCACCTTCACTCGCTGCAGTACCAGGTACTTCAGTACCGAGTAATAAGACCGACGGGTTCCCCTCAACAAGGCATGGCGAGGGTGAACGGGTGGACAGACACTCCAGTACAGGGTACCACGAATGGAGCAGGTAGCGGGACGGTGCAATTTCCTCCGCGTACCATGTACGCGCTGGCCCGTCCCCCGCGACCCGACCACCCAGGCATTGGAATGGCTGGCCCTGCGGTCCTGCTACCGAGTACTGAAGTACCAGGGTACTGCGGTGGAAGGCGCGCCGATGCCGTCGGCGGAGACCGCGAGGCTGACATCAGGTCCCCGGCGCGTGTGTCGTCGGTTAGGGGCTCCACGTTTCCGCTCCTGTGGCCGCTGTTCGGTGAGGGGCATTCCGCGCCGGTGCGCCCCGTTCGGTGAGGGGCATTCCGCGCCGGCGGCTGGGTCGCTTACACGCGTCGAGCCGCTCGCGGCTGCGCCGCTCGGTCTCGGCGCTACGCGACAGGCCGCCTCTGCGGAACGCCCCTCACCTCACCCGAGTCTCCCGCACACTCACCCCCGGGGCGGGGGCGCCCGGCGCGGCGCCACTCCCCCGGGCGTTGAGCGGGCGATTGCGCGGGCGGATGCAATCGGGCGAGCGCGGTTCAGATCGCTGCCAGGTCGCTAGTCGATGGTGGCAATGGTCTGGATGGCGAGGTCGAGCGCGTTCGTCGATTTGACCTCGATCTCCCGCTCGCCCGACGGCGCTTCCAGCGCCGCCGGTCCGCGCAGCACCGTCACCACATGGGGATGATGCTCGGCGGTCGGGCCCGCGGTTCCAACCCTAATGGAACTACGGCGCGTGTGGCGCCACGTTTCCGAGGGTCGTGCGGCCGATGATCCCGGCGTCCGGCGATGATGTCGACGGGAACCCGAAATGGACGGGCAGAATATGAGCGTCCCGTCGCGTCGCACGCCGATGAGCGCAGGAACGGTGGTATGGATTCTCTTTCGAGCGTTACGCTCTACCGGATCGGGGAGGCCAAAGGCGCTTCATGGCCGGGCGCCCAGCGAGTGAACGGGGACTGTTTGCGGACTGCGCCCTCCCTCCCAATATTGGGCGCTCCTTGCTGCGCCAGTTCGAGGCGCGGCGGCCGTCGTGCTACCTCCAGGAGGTTGTCCAGTGATTCGCCGCAATTCAGCGTCATCGCGCGTCGCGCGCGTTCGAACGGGGTGGTTGCGTGAACATCACCTGCTGTCGAAGCTCGCTGCCGTTGTGTCCTTTCTCTGCCTCGCCCCCGCACTCCATGCGCAAGCCTCTACGGTCACCGGCCGTGTGACCGACGCCGGGAGCGCACAGAGCATCAGCGGGGCGCTCGTCCTGGTCGTAGGCACGACCCAGTCGACGCTCACCAGGGCAGACGGCAGCTACCGCCTGCAACTCAACCCGGGCACGCACGTGCTGCGGGCAACCAGGATCGGCTACGCTCCATCGGTCGATAGTGTGAGAGTCGGTGGGGGTGGTGCGGCAGGTCCGGACTTCGCGCTCGTCAGCAGCCCGGTCGGCCTCGACCAGATAGTGGTCACCGGCACCCGCGCGATGGACCGGACGGTGCTCGAAGCGCCTGCCCCGATCGATGTCCTGACCTCAGAGGATATCGCCAAGACCGGCCTGTCGGAGACGAGCCAGATCCTGCAGATGCTCGCGCCATCGATCAACTTCCCGCGTCCCTCCGTCAACGACGGCACCGACCACATCCGCCCCGCGACCCTTCGCGGCCTCGGACCCGACCAGACGCTCGTCCTCGTCAACGGCAAGCGCCGGCACACAACCGCCCTGGTACACGTGAACCAGTCGGTCGGCCGCGGCTCGACCAGCGTCGATCTCAACTCCATTCCCGCGAGCGCCATCGACCGGATCGAGATCCTTCGAGACGGCGCTGCAGCGCAGTACGGCTCCGACGCCATTGCCGGCGTGATCAACATCATCCTGAAATCCGCGCCGCAGACTTCGCTCGCCACGACAGTGGGACAGATCTTCTCCACCCCGGACAGAGCAGAATCCTTCAACGATGGCAGACTGGTTCAGGTCGAGGGAAATTTCGGTCGCTCGCTGATGGGCAACGGATTCATCCACCTGAGCGGGGAAATCCGGAGGCGCGACAGCACCAATCGCGCGCGCGTTGATACCAGCGTCCAGTGCATTGCGGGTATTACACCCAGCTGCACGAACGTCCCCGCCGGTACGAGCATCTACAACCAGGCGCTCCGGCAGAGCTGGTCGGGGGATTCGGAGTCGCGCGACGTGACGGCTTTCCTGAACAGCGAGCTTCCGCTCGCCAGCGGCATCACGCTCTACGGATTCGGCGGCCTCGGCATGCGCGACGGTCTCTCCGCCGGCTTCTTCAGGCGTTCGCGCGACGACCGAACGGTGCGAGCGATCTACCCGAACGGCTTCCTGCCAATGATAAACAGTGACATCAGGGACGGCTCGGGCGCAATCGGCGCGCGAGGCGCCATGAGGAACTGGAACTGGGACCTCAGCGGACTCTATGGTGGAAACTCCTTTGCGTTCAACATCGAGAACACCCTCAACACGTCTCTTGGCGCCGCCAGCCAGACGGAATTCTATGCAGGGACTCTTCGCAACAACCAGGCGGTAGCGAACCTCGACATTGCGAGACTGTTCAGGGCAACGCCGGTGGGAGGCCTGAACGTGGCGATCGGAGCAGAAGCCAGGCGCGACGCATACAAGCTGGAGCAGGGCGAGGCGGCATCCTTCGCGCTTGGTCCGGCTCGAATCCTCGACGGACCCAACGCCGGAAACGCAGCTCCCCCCTTCACCCAGGTGTTCCCTGGGTTCCGGCCGGTAGATGAAGCCGACGAATCACGGACGAACGTCGGTGGGTACATCGATGTCGAAGCAACGCCCATGGAGCGACTGCTCATCGCGGTTGCGGCTCGGGCCGAGAATTACAGTGATTTCGGTTCGACAGTCGACGGCAAGGTGGCCGCGCGGCTGGAGATCGTACCCGGCCTTGCCGTGCGTGGCGCGGCCCAGACAGGGTTCCGCGCGCCCTCGCTCGGGCAGTCGAACTTCTCGTCGGTGGCAACCAACTTCGTTGGTGGCGTTCCATTCGAGATCCGCACATTTGCGGTCGGAAGCCCGGGTGCGCAGCTGCTCGGGGCGACCGCTCTCAAGCCCGAGGAGTCAGTCAACCTCAGCGGCGGAGTGACCTTCCGGCAGGGAAAGAACCTCTCGATCTCGGCCGACTATTATCGTGTCGACATCGATGACCGAATCGTACTGTCGGGAAATTTCATCGACGCCTCGGTCAGGAACCTGCTGGCAGCCAATGGCATACCGGGTGTCAGTGGCGCCCGCTACTTCACCAATGCGATAGACACACGGACCAACGGGCTGGACGTGGTCGTGAACTATGGCTTGAACCTGGAGGACGCGGGACTCCTCCGGTTTACGGGCGGCTACAACCAGAACAAGACCACGGTGACGCGCGTAACTGACACGCCACCCCAGCTTGCAGCCGTCAGCACTGCTCTTTTCGACCGCATCCAGCGGACGCTGATCGAAAAGGGACAGCCGCAGAACAGCATCCGGTTGACGCTCAACCACACGTGGCGGCAGCTGAGCACCAACCTGCACAGCAGCAGGTTCGGCGAGTTCACCGTCTTCCAGGGCCGAGCCGATGGTACGCTCGACCAGACCTTCGATGCGCAGTGGGTGACCGACGCTTCCGTCTCGTACCGGATGGCCAACGGTCTCAACCTCACGGTAGGCGCGAACAATATTCTCGACACGTATCCCGACACGTTGATCTCCGGGAACCAGACGCGTGGCATCTACATCTACTCCGGCCAGTCACCAGCCGGCTTCAACGGCCGCTACGCGTATGTGCGCGCTGCGCTCGACCTGGGTAGTCTTCGCGCGCCATTCAGGAGATCTGCTTCGGCAGGATCGGCTGCCGAGGAGAAGTCGGTGCCGGGTGATGGAAGGAGACGGTCGCTCGTCGCGACGGTGCCGGCGGGGTAGGCGCGCGCTTCGGTGAGGGGCGTTTCCGCAACGGTGCGCCCCGTTCGGTGAGGGGCATTCGGTGCCGGTGCCCCCTCACCGTCACTCGCTGCCGTACCCGGTACTTCAGTACCGAGTACAAAGACCGACGGGTTCCCCTCAACAAGGCATGGCGAGGGTGAGCGCGGGGACAGACACTCCAGTACAGGGTACCAGGAATGGAGCAGGTAGCGGGACGGTCTACATTCCTCCGCGTACCATGTACGCGCTGGCCCGTCCCCCGCGACCCGACCATGCCGGCATTGGAATGGCTGGCCCTGCGGTCCTGCTACCGAGTACTGAAGTACCAGGGTACTGCGGTGGAACGCGCCGCGGGCGTCAGCGGAGACCTCCATGGTTCACGTCAGGTCCCCGGCGCGTGTGTCGTCGGTTAGGGGCTCCACGTTTCCGCTCCTGCGGCCGCTGTTCACTCGCTGCCGTACTCGGTACTTCAGTACCGAGTACAA
>JACDHQ010000152.1 GCA_013820975.1 Gemmatimonadaceae bacterium | reverse complement strand
ATCCTTCATCACGAACTGCACCCGTCCCATTGCGGTGATGTCCTGCAGGGGATTTCCGGGCACGGCGATGAGGTCGGCGAGCCTGCCCACGGCGATGGTGCCGCGATCCTCGACCCCCAGCAATTCTGCCGCCGACGTCGTCGCTGCCCGGATGGCCTCGATCGGCGTCATCCCGAGCCGCGTGTAGACCACGACCTCCTGGCCGTTCTGGCCATGCGGATACACGCCGGCATCGCTCCCGAGCGCGACCTTCACGCCGGCGGCGATGGCGCGGCGGTGGCTCGCGCGCATGCGCGGCAGCACCGACTCCGCCTTGGCACGGATCGGCGCCGGCAGCGCGTCGAGCGCGATCGCATCCGCCAGGTGCTCGGTGGGCACGAGCCACACGCCACGTGCCTTGAACATCTCGATCGCCTCGTCGTCGAGCAGCGAGCCGTGCTCGATCGAGGCGACGCCGGCGCGGATGGCTGCCTTGATCCCCTCCGTGCCGTGCGCATGCGCCATCACTTTCATGCCGTGCCGCGCGGCTTCCTCGACCGCCGCGTGCATCTCGGCCTCCGTCATCTGCTGCGCACCCACACTCTCCTCGAAGGAGAGCACCCCCGCGGTCGCGCACAGCTTGATCACCTTGGCCCCGTGCTTGATCTGGTGACGCGTCGCCCGCAGCACGTCGTCCACGCCGTCGGCCACCCCCGAGCGCCAGTCCCCCTCGAGGAGCCCCGGCGCGAAGCCGGTGGCATCGCAATGCCCGCCGGTGATACCGATCGAGTGCCCGGCCGGGATGATCCGCGGGCCGGGAATCATGCCGGCGTCGATCGCGCGCATGAGCGCGACGTCCACGAAGCCGGAACTCCCCGCCTCTCTGATCGTCGTGAACCCCGCCTCGAGCGTGCGCCGGGCATTCCGCGCCCCGCGAAGCGCGTCATCCGCCGCCGTCGTCTGGACAGCCCGCAGCACCCAGTTTCCCTCGATGTCGATGGTGAGGTGGGTGTGCATGTCGATCAGCCCCGGCATCAGCGTGACGTCCCCGAGGTCGATGGTCTCGGCCCCCGCAGGCGATGCGCCGCCGATCGCCGTGATGCGCCCCCCCTGCACGACCACCACGGCATCGGGGACGATCCGGCCGGCGGCGACATCGAGCATGCGCGCCGCGCGGACGACGACCGGACGTTCCTGGGATCCGGCGGTGGCGGAGCCGCCAGACGCGGCAACGACGAGGAGCAGGGCGGGGAGGCGGAGTGGGATCATCGGCTGGACCGAATGGAAGGGGGCACGGTGCGCACCCGGGAAGGACGAACTGGACAAATCTGGGAGCACGGGTGCCCGGCTGACGAGGGGTCGGCATGTCGCCAGGGGAAAATCGCCTCCACGGGAGAGTTTGATCCCGGGTTGAAGGCGCAGGAGGACATCGCGTGACGACATCGGTCCTTGCGACCGCCGCGCGCCCGGCGCCTGCAACGCCGTGGGCGGCAGTGGTCACGCTCGGATGGCGCGCGATGCTGAAGATCAAGCACGTGCCCTTCCAGCTCTTCGACGTCACGGCCTTCCCGCTGATGATGACCCTGATGTTCACGTATCTCTTCGGAGGCGCGCTCGCCGGCAGCCCGCGGGAGTACGTGCAGTTCCTGCTCCCGGGGATCGTCGTGCAGACGATCGTGTTCATCACGGTGTACACCGGCGTCGGCCTCAACAGTGACATCTCGAAGGGGCTGTTCGACCGCTTCCGCTCCGTCCCCATCTGGCAGCCGGCACCGATCTTCGGCGCGCTGCTCGGCGACGTCTTCCGCTACTCGCTCGCCGCCCTGATGGTCGTCCTTCTGGGCCTCGTGATGGGATTCCGCCCCCAGGCCGGCGTCATCGGCGTCGTGCTCGCGATCGCGCTGGTCATCGTGTTCGCGCTCTCGCTGTCCTGGATGTGGATCATCGTCGGGATGAAGGTGCAGTCGCCGGAGTCGGTGATGACCTCGAGCTTCCTGCTGCTGTTCCCGCTCACGATGGCGAGCAACATCTTCGTGGACCCCAGCACGATGCCCGCCTTCCTGCAGCGGATCGTCGCCCTCAACCCCGTGACACACCTCGCGAGCGCGTCGCGCGGCCTGATGCACGGCAATGTGGCGGCGGGCGACGTGATCTATGTGCTCGCCGCCTCGGCGATCGTCACCGCCGTGTTCGCGCCGGTTGCGATGCGGATGTATCACCGGGAGCGGTGACGTGGACTGCTGGCTGCCGTGACGTGGGCGCTGGCACGGACCACGGCTGGCGGTGGACGCCGCCGGTCACCGGGCGGCGGAGCTCACCAGCAGAGGTGCACGGCCGACCGCGTACGGAACTCCACCGGCGCACTGGAGCGGGCGATTCGCACCGCCACGACCGGGCTCGTGATCACTGCCGACACCATGCAGGCGCGGTCGGGCGTGGTCTCGCGCACGACGGCGTGCACGTTGCCGCCGGTCGAATACACGCTGTCGATGCCGATCGCATAGCCGCCCGACGGCCGCGCACCCATCGTCGCGACCAGCAGCATCTCGGTCGCGAAGTCGAACTCGGGCACCGGCGGCGCCGGGGAGATGTTCGCCGTCGCCTCGCGCCAGAGTGCAGCCCACTCGCTCGCGGCGCGGATCACCAGCCGCCGCCGGTCGGGAATGCCGGAGTTCAGCGCCGTGATCACCGAGTCGGACACCTGACTCGCGACGATCAGCTCCCGCGTCTCGGTGAGCCCCGGATCGGGACTCCCGGTCGGGCCGCCGCAACCGGCCGCGGTGGCGAGGACGAGCGCGGAAGCGAAGTGGCGCAGGACACTAGTCGACATGATGGCAGCTCCAGGGTGCCTTGGGGCGGCGTGCGGTTACGAGGCGAACATTACTGCACCTTCCTGAACCGGCAAGCCGTGGCTGCCGTCACATTCCCGCGGGCAGCCTCCCGTCGACGAGGAAGTCGTCCCGTACGAATCCGTACTCCTCCCTTCCGAAATAGTCCCGCTTCGCAAACTCCACCCGGGCCCTGCTCGCGGTGCATTGCCACGTCTGGAGCTCGCGTGGCCGGGCCCGCCCGAACACCGAGGGGGTGAACGCCCCCACGTTGAACCCGCCCTCCCGGTCCCGCGCCGCAGGGAAGCGGAAGAGCTCGACTCCCGCCGCCCGCATCGCAGCGCCGAGCTCCTGCGTCGCGCCGTAGCTGGTGGGCGATGCGATGGCCGGGCGCTCGCCGTCGAATGGCGGCATCGCGAGGTCGGCGCCGCGGGAGCTGCGGGCGCTCACGGTGAACGCGGTCAGCTGCGTTGCGACGGTGCCGAGGTCGGCCGCCGTGCCCTCGAGGAAGAGGAGGCGGTAGAACGCCACCTCGGCGAACGTCGTGCGCCGCGACTCCGAACCATACCAGATCCCGCGCTCGTGTCGCGCGCCGAACCGCGATCCATGCTGCAGTGGCGGGTACCGGAACGGCGTCGCAAGAAGGTAGTGCGTGCGCCCCCCGGTGAGGTCGGGCGGCTTCGAGCCGTCGATCAGCTCCTCCAGCAGCGCCTGCTCGTCGGCGCTGTCCACGAGCTTGCGCGTGGACACCTGGTGCTGGGCCTCCACCGCTCGCCACGGCGCCAGCCGCAGCGGCCGGATGCTAGAGTCGCCCGCGCATCGCGTCCAGATACTGGATGACATCGACGAGTCCCTCCACCGTCCGAATCCGCTCGGCCGGGATACCGCGCAGGTGATCGTTCTCCGCATGCAGCCATTGGCGCGCCTTTTCGTCGTCCCCGCCGACCAGAGCATCGAGCGAGCGGTAGACCCTGAGGAAGAGCAGCGCGAGCTCACCCTCCTTTGACTGCGGGTCGAGCACCCGCCCGTGCTGCAGGCGCGACATCGAGGCCTCGCTCGTGCCGATGACCGCTGCCAGGGCGCGATTGCGCACCCCCAGGCGGCCGGCGGCGGAGAGCAGCGCGCGGGCGAGCACCGGGCCGGGAAGCGGTTGCCTGCCGGGAGCAGCGGATGTGGTCATGTTGCAAGAATATCATTCGGTTCTTGCATGTGCAATGGCCGTTCCGGCGAACACCGGCCGGCCGGCAGGGTACATTCGTAGTCCGCGCGGGGGCAGCAATGCGCCACGCGCCTCGGGTCACATCTGTCGCCCCATATCCCTTTCCGGAGCGCTGTTGCAGCACAAACGACAGGTGGCAGTCATCGCGGGGTTGATGCTCATCACGGCGTGCAGCGACGGACCTCGCAAGGTGGCCGGTCCGCCGAGTTGCGCCGCCATTCCGGGGGTGGCCGCCGGTCCGACCGCAGCCGTCGTGCCGCTGGGATCCCCCTACGATGCAGCGTTTGACGCGGCGTCCCGGGAGTTCGGAATCCCCAGCGGCATCCTGCGCGCGATCGGCTTCGTCGAGACCCGGTGGCAGATGGTGGCCGGTGTGCCTGAATTCGAGGGGCATCCGGCGACGTCGGGGGTGATGGCGCTTGGTGGCATCCGCCTGGACGAGGCCGCACGGCTGACCGGTCTCGCCGCAGGGCGCGTCCGGGACGAGCCGGAATCCAACATTCGCGCGGCTGCGGCGCTGCTGCGTCACCACGCGACCGCGCTTGGCATCTCCGGCGAGGATGCCGCGTGGACACCGGCAATTGCCGCCTTCAGCGGCATTGCGCTTCCCGAGGGGAGGGAGGCCTACGCGCGCGAAGTGTCAGCCGTGCTGGCTGGCCGTCGCTCGCAACCGTCGGTGAGCGCATCGGCGTTCGCCGTTGATGATCCGTGCGCCACGCCGCCGCCGCCGCCAACGACCGATCACCTCGGCGCCCTGTGGCGCACGTCGCCCAACTTCAACCAGCGCATGGCGGGCGACGGCGGGCGCGTGCAGATGGTGATCATTCACAGCTGTGAGGGCTCGTACATCGGGTGCTGGAGCTGGCTCGCCAACCGCGAGTCGCAGGTCAGCGCGCACTACGTCGTGCGTGAGGATGGAGCGGAGGTCACGCAGCTCGTGCGCGAGTGGGCGCGGGCGTGGCACATCGGGGCCATCTACGACTCGACGCTCAACGCGGCGTCCGCCGGCCACCTCCATGGCGTGCAGAGCAACCATTTCACCATCGGTGTCGAGCACGCCGGCTATGCGAGCCAGGTCGCGTGGCCGGCGGCGCAGCTCGATGCGTCGGCGCGGCTCGTGTGCGGCGCTGCGAAGCGGTGGGGGATTCCCCGCAACCGGGTGTACATCGTCGCGCACGGACAGCTTCAGCCATGGAACCGCACCGATCCCGGGCCGCACTGGCCCTGGGACGACTACCTCGCGCGCATCGACCAGCACTGCGCCTGAGCGCCACGGCGGCGAAACCCGGGGATGATACGGCCGTACTCCCGAAGGTGCATGATCCTTCGACCGTTCCCCTGAGGCATCTCATGACGCCCAATCGTATCGTCCCGCACGCCGGCCGCGCACTCGCCGTGGTCGCGCGCTCCCTGGCGGCCGCCGGCACCGTCGGCGCCCAGTCGCGCGAGCATCGCTTCGCCCTCGGCGCCGGCATTGGCATCACGCAGAGTGCAGGCATCAGCGGGCAGGCATACCATGCGACGGCAGGATACGAGCTGCCAATTCTTCGCCTCCTCCGCGTGACGGCCGAGGCCCTCGTGCAGCAGGGGGAGGTGAGCGGGTCGCCCTTCTCCTGCGACATCTTCGTCGCCGATCCCTGCCTCGGCCGGACCGACCGGAACCGCATTGCCGGTGTGGGCATCCAGGCCAAGCCCGTGCACGTGCTGAACCGGACCGTCGCGCTGCACCTCGTCGGTGGCGGCGGCGTGTACCATCGCTCGACGCGGTCCACCGAGGCGACGATCGCCCGGGGGGGTGAGACGG
>JACDHQ010000151.1 GCA_013820975.1 Gemmatimonadaceae bacterium | reverse complement strand
CAGCCATCCTTCGAAGTCGCCAACCAGCGTGCTGAGGAGGCGGCCGTTCATCTGCACTGACCACTCCCGGGGCACACGGATGTCGCTGTTGACGAACCGGATGGTCGTGTCGCGTCGGCGGTACCGCAGCTCGAGCCACATCTGCGACTCGTGCGGCGAAAGGTCGTCGCTATCGAATTCCAGATCGAATCCATGCGCGTTCACAAGGGTGGACCAGGTCACGTTCCCGCTGTTTCGTGCGCCCATCCTCCTGGTGGGCGCGTCGAATCGGATACTCGTACTCGTCGCGCAGCCAGGCCTGACCCGCGGCACTTGACTGGAGCGCCTGGAAGACCTGCTCCAGGGAGAGCTCGTTTCCGGCAGTGGTGCGGAAGTGCCACTCGCCGCCACGGCTAACAGGCTTTACTCCGATCGGTTTGCCCATCGTGCCTAGCCTCTGCCGCGACACTCGAGAGACCAGGTCGGTAAACCACACCAGGGAGAGCTCTCGACCCGTGGCGCCTATCCCGCGGCCGGTGCCGCGCGAGCCAGGGCCGTCCGGAATCACCTCCACCATCCCGCCTTCGATCACCACCCACGTATCGCGGTCGAGCACCGTGCCCCACGCGCGCGACAGCTCGACCATCGGCGGCAAATCGAAGCGACGCTCGATCAACGCGAAATCGACCGGCTCGACCAAGTCGCAGCGCCACCCGTCGCGATCCTGGTAGAACGGCGTCCCGGGCGCTCGCACGCGATTCCCGTGCGTCACGAGCGCGTCCACGATCGGCCGGAGATTGCTGAACGGTCGATCGCTGGCATCGACTCCGGGTTCGATGCGCTGCCTGGACGTCATGGGCGTGGATCCTTCGCGGGGAACCAGGCTGATGCCTGCAGCCCCGGGACGTAGCAGGTGAAGAACGGACGCTCGCGGTACAGCGGCTCCGGGGCGCGCTCGTGGGGGCGAATGCGCACGATGTCGGCGGCCGTGTACCCGTCGGGCATTGCGAAACACTCCCAGTGGAAGGTCGAGCCGAACGAGACCTCGCGCCCGTCCCGCATGACGCCGACGAACTGGGTCCAGCCCATGCTGCTCTCACCGCGGATCTCCGCCATCCGCGCACCAGGCAGGGCGAACGCGCTCGGCTCCAACCGGGCGATGTCGTATGGCTTCAGGGTGTTGGCCCCGGTGAGAAACGCGCGGAGCGTGAAGTCCTCGCCCCCCAGCGCCGGCCGGGCGCGCGACCACGGCCACCACGCCTTCCGCAGCCTGGTCTCGGCGAGGCGCCGGTGAGCGAGCGCGACGCGCTGCTCCTCGCTCGCGAGCACGACACACGGGAGGTAGAGTCCGTCCGTCAGGACGGCCGCGCATCGGTAGATGACGTCGGAGTCCCACTCCAGGGGCTCGATGTGCGCGTGGGCGTAAGACGGCCATGGGGATCGCGGACCGGGACGGGCTTGGCGCCCTCACGATGCAGGCGGTCGCCCGGGAGCTCGGGTTCACCACCATGGCGCTCTACCGCTACTTCCCGAGCAAGGATGCGCTCATCGACGCCATCGTGGACGCGGCGCACGGCCTGCCCCGCGCGCGCGAGGGCCCGGTGGGCACCTGGCGGGAGGAGGTGGAGCGGTGGGCCTGGGCCAAGCGCACCATGCTGATCTCACGCCCCTGGCTGGCCGAGCTTCCCTTCGTCGCCGCGCCGCACGGTCCCAACTGGCTCGCGTGGCTCGAGGCGGTGGTGGAGGCGCTCGCGCTCACTGGCCTGGATGCCGGCGAGGTGTTCGACATGCTGCATGCCGTCGACGGCTACGTACGCGGCGGCTCGGACACCGCGATCTCGTTCGCGAAGGCGCAGGCCCGGGGCATGTCGCAGGAGGAGTGGATGGGTGCCGTATCAATTGACCTGGTGCGCGCCGTCGGCGACCCACGCTTCCCCACCCTGTCGGCGATGATCGTCTCGGGACTCGAGCGCGACATCACGCTCGAGGACAACTTTCACTTCGGGCTGCAGCGCGTGCTTGACGGGATCGAGCTCTACGTCGACGCGCAGGCATCGTGAGATCCGCCCTCACTGCCCTTTCGGCATCGACACTCCTGGCCGCGCTCGGGACGAGCATCGCCAACGTGGGACTGCCCGCGATCTCACAGGCGTTCGGCGCGTCGTTCCAGGCGGTGCAGTGGGTGGTCATCGCCTACCTGCTGGCTATCACCGTCCTCATCGTCGGTGCGGGGCGGCTTGGCGACGTCGTGGGCCGGCGGCGACTGCTGCTCGCCGGCATCGGCGTGTTCACGGCAGGCTCGCTGCTGTGCGGTGTTGCGCCAACACTCTGGCTGCTGGTCGCCGCGCGCGCCGTGCAGGGGACCGGTGCAGCGGTCATGATGGCGCTCACGATGGCGTTGGTGAGCGACGCGGTGCCCGCCGCACGCACCGGCAGCGCGATGGGGCTGCTCGGCACGATGTCGGCGGTCGGCACGGCGCTCGGCCCCACGCTCGGCGGTGTTCTGATCGCCGCGTTTGGCTGGCACGCGCTCTTCCTTGCGAACGTGCCGCTCGGCGCCGCCGCACTGCTGTTCGCCCACCGCTACCTGCCTGACGACCTCGCGTTGCGCGCCGGCCCGCGTGCCGCGCCGCCACACGGGCTCATCGAGACGCTGCGCAACAGCGCGATCATCGGCGGACTGGTGATGAACGCACTCGTCTCGACGGTGATGATGGCGACGCTCGTCGTGGGCCCGTTCTACCTGACACGCGGGCTCGGCCTCCCGCCGGTGATCGTGGGCATGGTGATGTCGACCGGCCCTGTGGCGGCCGCACTGAGCGGCGTGCCGGCCGGTCGCCTCGCCGACAGAATCGGAGTGTTCCACGCAACGTTGATCGGGCTCGGCACCATGGTCGCGGGCACGATCTTACTGGCTGCATCGCGCATTGCCGGTGGTGCCGCTGCGTACGTGGCGCCGCTCGTCGTCCTGACGGTCGGCTACGCGGTGTTCCAGGCAGCGAACAACACTGCAGTGATGAGTGGTGCCGCGTCCGACCGGCGCGGCGCGGTGGCAGGCGTGCTGGGCCTGTCGCGGAACGTCGGCCTGGTCGCCGGCGCGTCCGTCATGGGGGCCGTGTTCGCATATGCTGCGGGTGGCGATGCTGCGGTGGCACCAGCGCATGCCGTCGCGCAGGGCATGCGGGCGAGCTTCGCCGTGGCGGCCGTGTTGATCTCCGTGGCGCTCGCCGTCGCGCTCAAGCAGCGCACCGTGAGGCAGGTCGCGGGGGGTTTCGTGGCGTGACGGGCGAGCGGCTTTTCCCGACGATCGGCGTCGATGCGCACATGGGGCCATTCGTGCGGCTCGAGCCATCCGACGACGCCCGATGCCTTGATGGCATTCGCGACGATTGCTGCGTGGTTGTTGCTTGGGACGACCATGAGGATCCACTGGCAAGGGGATGCCCATGAATGTACCTCCCGGTTGAGGACGTTGGCTGCCCGGCGAGCCAGGCTGATGCCTGCGACCCGCATCGTCGGCAACACTTCGCTTGACTGCTCGTGCAGGCCTCGACTACGCAGAGGGGGTGAAGGAAGCTGCGTGCCGCGCCTGGGCGTGAGCGGATGATAGGGCGGCGATCGTCGCCGCCAACAGGAGGATCGCCGCCACGGTCCGTGCGGCAGCGCCCACCGCCGACAAGTGTCGCGCCGCCTCCGCTTCCTGAATCCTTACGGCAGGAACGGCAGGACCACGAGCAACCCCAACGCTAACGCGATCCCCTGTACCAGCCATCGCCTTCGCGGCGTCTGGGCGTGCATGGAGCGGTGCGGTAGTGCGCGCGACGAACTCGAGCGGGTCCGCGGTCTCGGTGCCCGCCGTGGGCCCCTCCGACATGTCGGAACGATACGTCAGATAGAGTCTCACGCTGGGTTGCCGCGATTGCCGCGGTGCGGTAAGCTGCCGCGTGCGTACGCAGGACTGATACTTCGCACACACAGCTGAACTTCATATCCCACCGAGAGCTCATGAGTGGTGCGATCCTGGTCACCGGAGCGACGGGCAACGTCGGCCGCGAGGTGGTCGCCGAACTGCTCCGTGCTGGCCTGAGCGTACGCGCCGCGGTGCCTGGCCGTGGCGTGGAGATGGCGCGGGAGCGGTGGGGAGGGGCCGTCGAGGTAGTGCGCTTCGAATTCGAGGCGCCGGATACCTTCGCTACGGCGTTCGAGGCCGTGAACGGGGTGTTCCTGATGCGCCCGCCGCACATCGCCGCGGTGAAGCGGATCATGGGTCCGGCCATCCGCCACGCCACCGGGGACGGCCGCCCTCATGTGGTGGTGCTCTCGGTGCTCGGAGCGGGCAACAACCCGCTGGTGCCGCACCACGCGATGGAGAAGCTGGTCGAACGAAGCGGACTGCCATATACGCTGCTTCGACCGAGCTTCTTCATGCGGAACCTCTCGACCCAGTACCTGGAGGATATCGGGACCAGGGGCGAGATCCATGTGCCGGCCGGCCGAGGCAAGACCAGCTTCATCGACGTGCGCGACATCGCGGCCGTCGCGGCACGCGTGATGGGGCGGCCGGAGCACTTCGGCAGGGCGTACACGCTGACCGGTGGCGAAGCGTTGGACTACTTTGCGGTGGCGCGGGTGCTCACTGCAGTGCTCGGCCGCTCGGTGCGGTACGCGAACCCCTCGCCGCGCGAGTTCCGGACGCGGCTGCGGGAGCAGGGCACGGCGGAGGACTTCGTCCGAGTGCTGCGCGGCATCTACTTCACGGCCCGGATCGGGCTCGCCGCGCGGGTGACGCCAGACGTGGAGCTGCTGCTCGGCCGGCCGCCGATCTCGCTCGATCGGTTCGTTCGCGACCATGCGGTGGTGTGGCAAAACGCAGCGGAACCTCCGCTGGCGACGACCGGGCTTCCCTTCACCGCTCGAACTGCAGAGACGACCATGTCACCAACGGATCTGGACCACGACCGCTCCCTGGCGCCCGTGCGGGGGAGCCGACCACTCGGGCAGACGGGCCTGGTAGCGGGGGTGCTGGCCGCAGTCGCCAACGCCGCGGTCTTCGCGCTCGCGGTGGCGCGCGGGATCTTCCCGTCGCTCACGTTCCAGCCGGATGTCGGCGCGCAGATGTCCGTCGAGCCGGTGCTCCTGGTGTCGGTTGTGGGTGTGCTGGCGGGTGTGGGCGCATTCGCCCTGCTCTGGCGCCGGCTCGCGAGGCCGGTTCCGGTCTTCCTGCGGGTCGCGGGCGTCGTGCTGCTGCTCTCGTTCGCCGCCCCGTTCGTGATCCCCGGCACGGCACTCATGCAGGCGATCGTGCTGAACGTGATGCACGTGGTGGTGGCCAGCCTCGTCGTCTGGACGGTACTGCGGACACAGGCGGCGTAGCCCACTGCGCGGGGGGCGGGATCCCGGCCCCCACGCGGGTTCACGAACAGTGGCGGGATCAATCATGGATTCGCAGATCCTGAAGCGCGTGCTCGGATCGCTTCGGGATGCCGCCATGGAGCGGATGCCGGGCACGCTGCGGCCGGGAACCATGTACCTCGTTGAAGGCGGAGGAAGCCCGAAGTGACTCATCGCATGGGACCGACACGCATTCGTATCCTGCAGGAGGCGCTGGCGGCAGAAGGGTCCCGCCTCGGTGACGGGTGATGGACCCGGAGCCTGCACCGCTGCCGGAAACTATGACACCGCCACTCGGTGTTGTTGCTCCGAATCCACCCCTCCCGGCGCAAACATGCCTCAACTGCGACGCACCGCTCGCGGGTTCGTATTGCAGCACCTGCGGGCAGCGCGCGCGTACCGGGCGGATCACCTTCCCGGGGCTGACGCGAAGCCTGGCAAGCCAGGTGCTCAGCTTCGATTCG
>JACDHQ010000150.1 GCA_013820975.1 Gemmatimonadaceae bacterium | reverse complement strand
GCTCTATGACGTGCGCTCGTACGACTCGGCAGCGCAGATGTGGCGCGAGTGGGGGCGCAGCATCGACCTCAAGGACGCCACGTCGCCGGGCCGCCAGCTGTTCGACGTGCTGTTCCTCGTGCTGGTGCAGGGGCTGCCGGTTCCGATCGTGGTTGCGGGGATCGCGACGCTCGCGAGCGGAAGCGCCGCCCTGCAGCTGTTGCTGCCGCTGAACGCCGCCCTCATCGGCATTCGCTGGCTGCTCACGGCTGCGATGGCGCCGAGCTACGCAACGCGCGGGGCCAGCTTCTGGCTCAATCCGCTCGCGGACCCGCTGGCGGTGTTTCGGGTGATCGCCAGTTCCGCCAGGCGTCCCAGGGCGTGGAGGACGCGGGCGTATCCGGCCCCGAGAGGCACATAGCGGGCAGCCGCCGAGCATGCGTGACGGGCTCCCGTCGGCGGCCCGGAACAGCTGCCCCCGCGCTTCGAGGAAGCGCACCTGGCCGTCGGGCCACACTCGCGCCGCGTGCGATGCACCCGATATCCTTCTGTCGAACGACATGCCGGCTTCAGCGGCCGGTATCTCTGCTGTCGACCGTGCGACGCGGGAGTGCGAACTGATGACTCGAGATAAGCCGTTCTCGCCAGACAACGCCGCGGCGGTATGGCAGCGCGCCGCACAACTGCAGGCGGAAGCGGCACAGCGTCTCGAGGAACGGTCGCGCGAACTCATTGCGAGCACGGCGTCGCCCGGCGATCCGCACGACCTGACGGCCGACGAAGTGCGCGCGGCGGCATCGGAAGTCGGCATCTCGCCCGAGTTCGTCGCGCTCGCGATCGCGGAGATGGGTGCGGATCCGACGGGCGCGCTGCCCGACAAGCTCCAGCACAAGGCCACGCGGTTCCTCGGCACGCCGGAGCGCTTGCTCGAGCGTTCCCGGGTCATCGAGCGTCCGGTGGCCGATGTCTACACGGCGATGCAGCGCGTGCTGCCTGCCCCGCCGTGGATGCTCGCGTTGCGCGATGCCACCGGCGATCCCCTCGCCGGCGGGCAGCTGGTGTTCGGGATTCCCGAGCTCCAGATGCAGATGATGGACAAGAGCATGACGCCACTTTCCTACACCGCCTACGCCGTGGATGTGCAGCAGCTTCAGTTCATGCTGCGGCCGGTAGCGGGCAGCAATGGGCAGGCGACCGAGGTCCTGCTGCGCGCGGGGCTGCAGCGGAGCGTGCGCCGGAACTTCAGGTTCGGAAGCTGGAGCGCACGGGTCATGGGGCTGGTCGGCGCGACCGGCGGCGGTGCGATCGGCCTGTTCGCCCTGGGTCTCAGCGCGCCGATGGTCACGATTCCGGCCGCCGTCGGCGCGGCCCTGCTCGGCGGCGGCACTGCGCTGACCTACCGGAAGTCGTACCGCTACTACCTGCGCAGGTTCACGAAGTTGCTGGACGAGATGCTCGGTGCGATCGCCGTTCATGCGAAGACCGGCGGCAACTTTGCGGCGCCGCCGATGCTGTCGGGGTCAGTAGACGACGACGGGTGATGGACGCTAGTCGGTCGTCACCCACGCCGATGACGGGTGCGTTTGACCCGCGGCGACGCACGCGGCAGACGAACGCGCCAAGCAGACCATCCGCATTACCTGGGTTCAGTAACGCGGCACGGTCTCCCCGCCCGCGCCGAGGCAACGTCATGGATCACTGCGTTGCAGACCGGGCGCTCCTTTCGAACCACCCGATCTGCCAGCAGCGCGATCATCTCCAGCAGCGGCTCACGGGAGCCCGCGCGCCGCGTCGTCCCTGATGAAGCCGCGGACGATGGCGATGACCTGTTCCTTGGTGAGCGGTTCGTCGAACGCCATCATGGCTGCATCGCGGCGTGCGGTGGCATCGCCGATGACCTCCATGCCGGAGAGGGTGGCCGCGTCGATGTCGGCCGCAGCGGAGCCGTTGAACACCGTGTGCACGGTGTTGTCTTCGCCGCCGTAGATCAGGCCCAGCGCGGCGACCGCTCCAGCCGGTGGATTGCTGATGTTGCCGGCCCCCGCCGCTGCGACGCCGCCGCCGCGTACGTATCCCGAGAATCGAAGCGAGGTATCGCCCAAGTTGAGCGAGCGGCGAATGCGCCGGATCTTTGCCGCATGCCGTGCCTCGACCGAGTGAATACGCAGCGCGCTCTCCAATGCCACATCCGCCCGGTCGTCGCCGTTGATGAGCAGGCGTCCCGCCTGACCCTTGTATGCGCGGACGCCCGTGTCCTCGACTGCCTGCGCGACGAGGAGGAGATGATCGAGCCGTGTGGTCGCCTGCAGGAACGGACCGTTGCCGCTCCCGTTGCCGCCGGTGAAGTCGAAATCGTTCGCATCCAGCCTCGGCGCCGTTCCGCCAAAGAGCGGGATGGCCGTACTCCTGAGGAAGTCCGTGTGCTGCTGCTCGTGCTTCTGGATCTGCGCGAACACCTCGCGTGCGGACGCCGGAATCTGTGCACGAACCGTCGCGAACGCGGCATTCTGCGCAGCGACGGCGCTGGTGCCGAGCACCGCGCGATAGAACTCGTTTTCGAGGCTCTCGAGAATGAACGCGAACTGCAGCACGTCGAGAACTGCCGAGGGCGTCTGCGCGAACGCGTCCCGCGACAGCGCTGCGATGACCACGGGCACGGACCCCATCGCCAGACCGGCGGCGACCGTAGAACTCACCGACGCGCCGTGCCGAATGGCATCCCTGCGCGTGACGAGCCGGTCCATGATCTCCGGGTCGACGCTGTCCAGCATCGGCTGATTCATTGTTGTCATGAGTGATCTCCTGGGCGCCTTACGGCGTCGTCGGGAAGAAGTCGGCCGAAGGCCTGCCCTGGTTCGCGGTCGGCGCATGCGTGATGTTGCGCGAGCTCACCGCGCCGTTGCTGACGATGTTCGTCGATGCGACACGATCGAGCACCGCGCCAGCCTCGAGCTTCACGTCCATGCCGTTGCTGTCGGTGATGTCGTCGCCGGCGAATGCGGTATTCGCATTCTGTCCAGCGCCGGGAGCGACGTCCCGCAGTGCCGCCGCATGGCGCGCTTCCACCGACACGAACTTCCCGGCCAGCAGCAGGTTGCGGGCATCCTGCAGGTACTTGCCGGCGCCGTTGAGCCCCGCGACCCCCAGGTGCTCGAACAGCTTCGCGGCCCCGAGGATGTTGGCGCGGCTCGAGAGAATGGCAGCGAGCGTCGCTCCATTGATGCTCCCCGTCACGTCCGGGACGGCCGCACTCCCGAGGGCGGTGCGCAGGAACTCGCGATGGACGATCTCCACATTGCGCAGATCGGTGAACAGCTCACGCTCGGCGCTGGTGAAGAACGTCGCGAAGTTGGCACTGGCCACGACCGCCGTATAGAATGCCGCTTCGAGCTGCTCGAGGGTGTGAACGAGCCGGAGGATGCCGACATCCGATCGCAGGTCGAATGCGAGTCCCCCTGGGGCGACAAGCGGGACCGTTGCACATCCGGCGAATACGCCCGGTAGCATGATGACGGTCCCGCCGGCCGCCATCTGGCGAACGAACTCGCGTCGGGTTCCCGGACGCATGAGTTCATCGGGGGTGGAGACCGCCAGCGGTGTCTCCGGGTCGATGTCCCGCTTCAGTAGTTGCATTGACACTCCCAGGTGGCACGCCAGGAAAAGGCTCCGGCGGCGAGAAGCCGCCGCGGCAGCACGGACGAGTGCGCCACCAGGAGCCCGCTCGCCGATGGCGTCTGCCGGCCTCGCACGTCCTGCGCCACTGACAGGACCGTCGTCGTTCCGACCCGCCGGCACTCCGACCCGTCGGCGTTCCGTACGCCGTGCATGACGACCCGAGCCTCGGCATTTTCGGGCGCGGTCTGGCAGCAGCTTGGGCGGCGCCGCGATCTACACCGTGCGTGCGGATGGCACGAATCGCTCCCTGCACCGTCGGAATCAGGATCCGGCAGGGTGACTGCTGATCAGGCCCGGATCAACACCGGCACGCGGGGCTTGAAGTACGCGGGCGGAAGCTGCATCTGCGGCAGCAGTCCGCCGCCGTTCAGCAGCCGCAATGCGGTGCCGAGCATGTGCATCGATGCGCCGAACCCACATGCCACCGTCATGACTCCGAGGACGGCGCGCGCGCCGAGCGGCACCGTCCAGATTTCCGCCAGCACCCCCGCCCATCGCAGCATCCCGATCGGCACGTCGGCCATGATGAGGCCTCCGAGGACCAGCGCACATCCGAACGCGAGCATGGCGTACGCAATGTGCCACATCGCGATGACGTCACGGGGTCCCGCCGACCTGCTCAGGCGCATTTCATTCATGTCGTGTCCCGAAAGGAGGTGGGTCAATGGCAGGTGCCAGCCGGCGGGTCGCGTGGCGTCGGGGCCGCATCGTACCGGGGAAGGTTCGCCAGTGAGCGGAGAATTGCGGTGACGGTCAGCACGTTTCGACGGCATGGCGGCTCTCAGAACGCCACGCACCCCGGCAGCGGGGCGTTCGGCGGGGGATCCGAAGCGCCAGGCCACACGGGGTGCGGTTTCTGGGTCTGCACTGAAGCAGCTTCGGCAACCGGACGATCTCCGATGGGCGGGAGACTCCTGGCTTTGCGACCCCGCCTCGCGACGGGTGTGCTAGTGTCGGCTTGCGTATGGCAGACGATGCGGCCGGCAAACAGTAACTGCGCGCGTGCGATCGAGATCCCGACGGTCTCTCCCCACTGGTGCGCGGCTTCTCTGATCTCGAGAGCGTACGCCAGCAACCTCGGTGCGGCCGAATGCTGCCTACGCGCGGCGTGGCGGGCACCGAACATCAATAAGCAGAGCAGTGCACCCCCGGCCAGGGACACCAGCGGATACGCCCAGCCGACCATCCTGGAGTCTCCAGAGAAACGAGCAGTGCCGACGCTGCGTCATGGTCCTCCCTCGACCACATCGGAGGGGGTGGCGTGAGCCGCGACGATGTCCTGCGGGCCCAACGCCCCCGCGAGGGTCCTGCTCGGCGGGTGTCTCAACCCCAGGGTTGCATGGATACCGTGTAACCGTGCATATTGTGTACAGTTGTGAGTCCCGCGCAACCGGCCCTCGACCAGGCACGTTCAGGATGATCGTCTCGTGATCCACTCATTCAAGGACCAGGGCACGGAGGACGTCTACAACGGCGTGAAGTCGAAGCATGCGCGGCGGACTTGCCCAGCGGACATCTGGCGGACCGCCTTTCGGAAGCTCGATACGATCGACCGGGCGGTGTCGTTGGACGACCTGCGATCGCCCCCCGGCAACCGGCTTGAGCCGTTGAAGGGCACCCGAAAGGGCCAGCACAGTATCCGAATCAACGACCAATACCGGGTGTGCTTCCGATGGACGGGCGACGGTGCCGAGGACGTAGAGATCGCCGACTACCACTGACGACTGATAGACGAAGGACGGCTGGCCCGCGGCCGACAAGGGTGCGGGCAACACCACAGTTACTGACCCAAAAAGAGTGAAGAGAGGAGACCACGGATATGGTCCGCATCCCAACGCACCGCCCCCCGACCCATCCCGGGGAAATGCTGCTCGAGGAGTTCCTGAAGCCGCTGAGCATTACGCAGGTCGATTTCGCCGAGCGGATCGGTGTATCGATGCAGCGCCTGAACGAGATCGTTCGCAGGAAGCGGGGGGTGACCCCTGATACGGCGTTGCGGCTGGAGGCGGCCCTGGGAGCGAGTGCGCAGTTCTGGCTGAACCTGCAGCTGGCGTATGACCTGTACGAGCAGATGCATGCCCCGGCCGCAGCGGAGATCCGCAAGATCCGGCGGGTCAGGCCAGAGCACCGGGCGTCGGCCTGACCGTATGACGGCGAGGTCTGCCATCTTGATCTCCCGCCCGGCGCATGCGGAGAGTGGTGCGCACGCGAGTGCGAGTAACAGC
>JACDHQ010000149.1:4030-5882 GCA_013820975.1 Gemmatimonadaceae bacterium | reverse complement strand
GACAGCACTCGCCAGCCTACGGAAGGTCGTTTCCTCGCCACGGAGAGCTTCGCCGCGGCAGTCGACGCCGAGAACGTGGAGGACGTCCGGGTCTTCTACGGTCCCGACGCGATCGTCGCGGTGCTCGAGCTGGCGTCGACCTACCTCCGCTGGCAACACGAGATGCGCCTGCCGCGGCACCCGGCGTTCGCGCGCCTCCAGCGCCTCACCAACACCGAGGTCGTGAATCAGCGGAGCCTCATCCGCCTGCTGCGCGCGGATCTGAATGGGCACGTCGACGACCGCGTCGTCGAGCAGTTCCGGACGCTGAACCTCAAGGTCGAGGGCGGCGGGCAGGCGGTCATCGCGAAGGGCCGCGAGGGCGTCGACCGCCGCATCCAGCAGGAAGTCACCGCCGCGCACGGTGCGGAGATCCCGGACGAGATCGTCGTGACGGTGCCCGTCTACGACCTCGACGAAGCGCGCGGCGACCTGCACGAGGTGACGCTCCTCGTCGACGTACGTCCCGGCGACGACAGCCAGGCGGTGTTCGAGCTGACGGCGGTGCTGAACACGCTCAAGTCCGCGGAGAGCGTGGCGCTGGACCGGCTCGTCACGGCGCTGCGCGGCGGCCTGCCGGACGGCGTCCCCGTCTACTACGGCTCCCCGAAGTAGCCGTCGTGCGGAAGCCTTGGCCTGCCCGGCTCAGCGAGGTCGTCGCGTGAGCGCCCGCGTCCCGTACCCCGATCGCGCTGAAGTGATCGCGCGGCACTGCCTGTGCCCCGCCACACCGCTCTACGACCTCGTCACCACGCACGACGACGGCACAGAAACGCGCGAGCCCATCCACGCCATCGCGCTCGACTGCCCACTCCACAGCCCCGACGCGCGCTTCGGCATCCCGGAGAGCCTATGACCCTCACCGCCCCGGAGCGCGCGGTCCTGACCACCCTCTGCAGCGGCCCGTGGTTCACCACGCGCGACGTCATCCACCTCGCGCCCGCGGGCCTCTCCACCCGACCCGGCGTCATCACCAGCCACCTCCAAGCGCTCGCTCGAGCGCACTACGTCGACGTCAACACCACCGCCAAGGCCACCGTCTACCGCATCAACCCAGCCGGCCGACAAGCCCTCCGGAACACCCCCTCATGACCGGGAGACCCCACATGCACCCCGCCAACCACGTCGTCCGGATCGGGAACCTCAAAGAGCTCCAATCCGCCGCGCTCGATCACGGCGACACCGAAACATGGATGCGCCTCCAGAACGAAATCCGCGACCTGGAAGCCATCACGCACCCCCGCGACGGACGAGCAGCCAGAGCAGCTCGAGCGGCCAGCTGATGGGCTCGTACTGGCGCTGGGTCGCACACGCCCTCCGGCACCGGGACCGCGTCGCCAGCGGCTTCGCGCTCGGCCTCGCGTACGCCCACGAGGGCGACATGACGGTGCTGCGAGCCATGCTCAGAGCGCACGGGACGAGCTGATGAATCTGCAGCCAGCGCCGGGCGGAGGTGACGGGTGAGCCTCGAAGCCATCACGCTCGTCAGAACCCTCCCGCGCCGCGGTGTGGAGCTGGCGCCTCGAGACCGATTCGTCCTCTACGCCCTCGCCGACTACGCCGACGACAAGCTCGATGCCTGGCCGAGCTTCAAGTCGCTCACCGAGTGGACCGGGTACTCGCGGACGACCATCATCGACGCGCTGGCGAGCCTCGTCGACGCCGGTCTACTCAGCAAGCATGGCCGTCGTCGGGACGACGGAAGCATGACCAGCAACTCGTATCGGCTCACGCTCGAGGGCGACACCCCGTCCGGGAAGCGCACCCCTGGGTCCGGGAGCCGTACGGGGGGGTCCGGGAGCCGGACCCCCCC
>JACDHQ010000149.1:0-4020 GCA_013820975.1 Gemmatimonadaceae bacterium | reverse complement strand
GGAGCCGGACGGGGGGTGGTACGGGAGCCGGACCCCATGATCCCCCAGTCTGATCCCCCACCTGATCCCCCACAGACCCGATCAGCGAACGTAGGCGAAAACCAGCCTCCCGAAACCGACGAGCTCGGGAAGGAACCCACACCCTGGGACCCCCTCCTCAACGCCGGCCACCTCGCTCGGCACATGAGCAGGCACGAGCTCACCCGCCTCGGCCGCGACTGGCTCGAGGACGTCCTCACGCACAACACCCCCGACCAGATCGAGACCTTCGCTCGGTACGCCGCCGAAGTGCCCAATCCCGAACGCGACCTACTCCCCAAAATCCTCGACGGCCGCGTACGACCACCAGGCGCGCCTCTCGCCGCCATCGCGCACGACGTCCGCCAGGAGAGAGCCGATGAGCACACCAGCGCCGCATAGCCTCGAAGCCGAACGCGCCGTCCTCGGCAGCGTCATGCTCGACAACACCACCATCGACGAGCTCGCGCACCTCCCCGCGGAAGCGTTCTACGCCGAACGCCACCGCGTGCTCTGGAGCACCATCAACCGCCTCAACACAACCGGCTCCAGCGTCGACCTCGTCACCCTCACCGACGACCTCCGCGTGAAGGGAAACCTCGAGCGAGTCGGCAGCGCCCCGTACCTCATGGGCCTCCTAGACGCCACCCCCACCGCCGCGTACGTTCACGATTACGCCCGCACCGTCCTACAGCATCACGAACGCCGCCGCCTCATTCACCTCTGCCTCCTCACCGCGAAGAACGCCGGCGGCGCCGACCCGATCGACGCCATCCTCGAAACGCACGAGGCCGAACTCACGAACCTCAGCCGCTACCAAGCCCTCGAGCGCGGCCCCAACGATTACCACCGCGAAGCGCTCGACCTCATCACCGGCGCGAACGCCGCCACCACCGGCTTCGTCGACCTCGACCAAGTCCTCGGCGGCGGCCTCGTCCGGGGCGGGTACAACGTCATCGCGGCCAGGCCATCGATGGGCAAGAGCGCGCTCTTGCGGCGCGTCCTCACGCACCGCGCCAGCCGCGGCGAGACCTGCAGCCTCTTCAGCATCGATCAGGGCGGCGGCGACGTGTACGCCCTCGAAGCCGCCATGCGCGCGCGGACCCCGCTCTTCTGGTACCGCCCCGATCGCCGCGGCCGCATCCGCGCCGGATCCGAACACCGCGCCCGCCTCGAGGCGGAACTGGATCACCTCCGCGACGTCTGGAGCGAACGCGTTCGCATTCATGACTCCCGGGCCGAACTGAACAGCATCCTCGCGCAAGCCCGCGCCGACATCCGCGATGGCAGCACCATCATCGCTATCGATCACGCGCAATCGATCATGGTCGACGGCAAGAGCGACGAGACCAACGTCGTCAGCCGCGTCAGCCGCTCCCTCAAGGCCGTCTGCCGCGAGTACAACGTCACACTCGTCCTCCTCAGTCAGCTCGGTCGCGCGCTCGAGAGCCGCGACGACAAGCGCCCACGCCTCAGCGACCTCCGTCAGTCCGGCGCCATCGAGGAGGACGCCAACAGCGTGCTCTTCCTCTTCCGCGATGACTACTACCAGGCGCTCATCGACCCCAGGTATGCGCCGACGAACATCGCGGAGGTGATCGTGGCGAAGAACAAGCTCGGGCCCGTTCCGCAGATCGCGAAGCTCACGTGGCGACCGGAGTACGCCGCGTTCGAGGACATGGCGACCGTAGCGCAGCAGCACCGCGCGGAAACGGCGAACTGATGGGCGCCGTGAGCTCGTTCTGGGTTGGCGTCCTCGTCGGCGGGTACGTCTGCTCGTGCTTGACGGCGATCGTCATCTCCGCGCTGATTGTGAGCGGGCGGCAATCGCGGCTCGAGGACGTCGAAGCTGATCGACGAGCGTGGCTCGATCGCGAGCTGGACGACTCCTGGGAGCACGCATGAGCCATCGCTTCGTACCGCTCACGCTTCGCACGTGGGACAACTGCCGCGCGGCCGGCTGGGACGTGCCCGAGCACCCCATGTTCGGGGAGGGCTTCCTGCCGGTGTTCGACTCGCTCGAGGAACTCCGGCAGCACTACCCGACCAGCGCCGTGCAAGAGATGAAGACCGCCGACGAGCTGACGCCGTGACTCCTCGCGATCACCGGCGCGCAATGACGAAGCACTTCGAGAGCCTCACCGGCGCCTACCGCATGTGGACCGTCTTCGAAGCGTGGGCCGAATGCACCGCGATCGCGATCGCCAACGCAGTCACGCTCCCCGCCCACCCGATTCACGCTGAACGCGAAGCCCGGTACCTGAACCTGATCAAGCCCGACCCGGCCCGCGCCGAGGTCTTCCCGAAGATCCTGGCGCACCTCGTCGACGCGCTCACCCTCGAACGGCACGACGCGCTCGGCTCGCTCTTCCACGAGCACGAGCTCGCCAGCGCCGACCGCGGCCAGTTCTTCACGCCGTACGAAGTCAGCAAGTTCATGGCCGGCATGATCTTCGGCGACGGCGCCGCCCTCCGCGAGCTCGTCGATCGGCAAGGGTTCGTCACGATGAGCGAGCCCGCCTGCGGCGCTGGCGGCATGATCATCGCCGCAGCCGATGCGATGCTCGAGGCGGATCTCAACCCGCAAGCGCAGCTGCACGTCACCGCGATCGACGTCGACAGCACCGCCGCGCACATGGCGTTCATCCAGCTCAGCCTCCTCGGGATCCCCGCGATCGTGTTCGTCGGGAACACCCTGTCGATGGTGATGCGCGAGCGCTTCCTGACGCCCGCGCACGTGCTCGGCGGCTGGGAATGGAAGCTGCGCCACCGCGACACCGAGCGAGAGACCGCCCTGCCCGCTGCGCCCCACCAGGCCGAGGCCCCGCGGCTCCCTGCCGGGGATGCCCAGCTGCACCTGTTCGAGGCGTTCGCGTGAAGCGCGTGAAGATCCTCGAGGTCGACTTCCAGCGCCAGGTGCTCGATCTCGCGCAGCTCAAGGGGTGGAAGTCTGCGCACTTCCGGGCCCTCATGGATCGCCGCGGCCGCTGGAGCACACCCGTCCAAGGCGACGGCGCAGGCTTTCCTGACCTGCTCTTGATCAAGGGCGAGCGCCTGATCGCCGCGGAGCTCAAGAGCGATACGGGCACCGTCGCGCCCGCGCAGCACGAGTGGCTGCAAGCCTTCCGCAACGCCGGCGCCGAAGTGTTCGTCTGGCGGCCCGCCGACCTCGATCAGATCCAGGAGGCACTCTCATGACGACGTCACCCCCCCCTCCGGAAACGAAGACCTGCATCGCGTGCGACGCGACCATGCACCGCGACAGCCTGTCGCTCTGGAAGTGGAAGCGTAAGAGCACCTGCAATCATGACTGCCGCACCGCCGCCGCGAAAGCTCGGAGCCCAAGCGCCGCCACCCGCGCCCTGACCGCCCTCGAGCACTATCAGCTCCCCCTGACTCGCGACGAGCTCGCGGATGAGCTCAGCGTCAGTCGCGGCACGCTCGCCAAGCACATGGAGGCACTCGCGAGCGCCGGCCACGTCGAGCGGTACGACGGACCCGACGGCATCACGTATCGGCTGCGCGCCGCATGAGATTCCGTCGCGTACCCAGGGGCTCGTCCGCCCAAGCTTTCGCCGCGATGCCCGCTCGATACTGCGCCGGCTGCGGGCACCGCCTCGAGCGGAAGACCAGGGCGAGCGGGCAGCTCGAAACCGTCGCCCAGTTCGAGGCCCGCAAGACGTGCGGGAACACCTGCAAGGGCGCCGCGATCGGCAACACCCTCCGCACCCACAGGCCGCCCAGGGCACGCCAGGCGCCCAAGCCCCCCGAAAGCCCCCAGCAACCCGAGAGCCCCAAGCCACCCATCGCGCTGGGCACGACGAAGATGCAGGACGACCTCCGCGCCGCCCGCCGCGCGTTCTTCACCACCAAAAACCTCCTCGACACCGTCCTCCAGGAACGCGACGAAGCGCAGCAGCAGCTCACCACCCTCCAAGCCGACCTCACAACGACCCAGGAGACCCTCGCCGCCACCGCACGCGATCTCAAGCGCGAACGCGC
>JACDHQ010000148.1 GCA_013820975.1 Gemmatimonadaceae bacterium | reverse complement strand
GCGGTGGTCTACTTGAAGAAGGTCAATCACCCCGGGGCGACGGTCGCCGCGGCTGTGTCTGCCCCCACCGCCCCGGCCGCCGCGCCGGCGGCGCACTGAGGAGGCCGCATGGCGACGACGGCCCGGCCTCACTCCGACGACCCCGTGGTGCAGCGCCCCAACGTTCCATCGGCGAATGTCCGCCTTCCGGCGGTGCGCGACTACAAGCAGGTCGACGACGACGTCCTTGCGACGCTGAAGCCGACGCTCGGCTGGTTCGCCGCGCTCGCGACCGCCATCTTCTGCCTCCTGCTCGGCGCCGGCGCCTGGATCTACCAGATCTACGAGGGCCTCGGCGCCGCGGGATACCACCCGCCGGTGATGTGGGGCGTCTACATCATCACGTTCGTCTTCTGGGTCGGTATCGGTCACGCGGGCACGCTGATCTCCGCAATCCTGTACCTGTTCCGCGCCGGCTTCCGCACATCGATCTACCGGATGGCGGAGGCGATGACGGTGTTCGCCGTCATGACGGCAGGGCTCTTCCCGATTCTCCACCTCGGGCGCCCCTGGAAGTTCTTCTGGCTCATTCCGTATCCGAACTGGCGGCTCCTCTGGCCGCAGTTCAAGAGCCCGCTCGTGTGGGACGTGTTCGCGATCCTCACGTACTTCACGGTCTCGAGCACCTTCCTCTACATCGGCCTCATTCCCGACTTCGCGGTGCTCCGCGACCGGGAGACGAACCCCGTGCGCAAGCGGATCTTCGCGATCCTCTCGCTCGGCTGGCGCAACTCGGACAAGGAATGGCGCCACTTCACGCGCGCCTATCTCTTCCTGGCCGCCTTCGCGACGCCGCTCGTGCTCTCCGTGCACTCGGTCGTTTCGTTCGACTTCGCGATGTCGCTGGTGCCGGGCTGGCACGCCACCATCTTCCCGCCGTACTTCGTCGCGGGCGCCATCTTCTCGGGCATCGGGATGGTGTTCACCATCGGTATCCCGCTGCGGAAGTGGTTCAACCTCAAGCACATCATCACGCTCAACGACCTCGACGCGGCAGCGAAGCTCTGCCTCTTCACGTCGCTGGTCGTGGGACTCGCGTACCTCACCGAGTTCCAGATCGCGTGGATGAGCGGCAACAAGGTCGAGCAGCAGTACTTCTGGAACCGCCTGTTCGGCCAGTGGGCATGGGCCGCCTGGATCATGCTGATCTGCAACATGGTCCTGCCGCTCTCGCTCTTCTCCCAGAAGCTCCGCCGCAACCCGCTCTGGCTCTTCATCCTCTCGATCTTCATCAACATCGGGATGTGGTTCGAGCGCTTCGTGATCGTGATCCCGTCGCTCTCCCACGAGTTCGAGCCCTGGCAGTGGGGCGGCTACGCGCCCACGTGGGTCGACTACTTCATCCTCATCGGCTCGTTCGGCTGGTTCTTCATGTGGTTCCTGCTCTTCATCAAGCAGATGCCCGTGGTCGCCCTGGCCGAGATCAAGGAGATCATCCCGCCGAAGATGCGGGGCGGCCTCGCGCGCGCCCACCAGGCGGTCGAGCACGGCGGGATGGCGAGCCCCCAGAACAACAATCCCCCCATGGGACCAGGGGCTCACTCATGAGCGGCGTACTCGCCAACTTCGAGCACCTCGACTCGGCCGTGGAGGCGATCGAGGAGCTCCGCCAGAAGAAATTCATGGACATCACCGCGTACACGCCGACTCCGCGGCACGAGTTCGAGGATGCCATCCCGCGCGCCGAGTCGCCGGTCCGGCGGTTCACCCTGATCGGTGGCCTGCTCGGCGTGACCTTCGGCTACTGGATCGCGATCTGGTCCTCCGACTACTGGCCCCTCGTCGTCGGCGGCAAGCCGATCGCGTCGTGGGTTCCGTACACCATCATCGGCTTCGAGGTGATGGTGCTCGTCGGCTCCCTGGCGACGGTCTTCGGCCTCTTCGCCCTTTCCCGCGTCCCGCGCCTCACGATGACGGTTGGATACGATGCCCGCTTCAGCAGCGCCGACTATGGGGTCTGGGTCGCGACCTCGCCCGACCGCGCGGCCGAAGCGGCCGAGGTGCTGCGGCGTCATGGGGCAACGGAGGTGCGCGATGAACGCTGACCTCCGCCGCGCAGCACCTGCGCTGCCGCTCCTGACCCTGGTCGTCGTCCTCGGCGCCTGCAGCTGGTTCACGGATTTCCGTGACCAGCCGCGCTACGAGCCGTGGGAGAGCGACAACGATTCGACTCCCTTCCGTGCGAATCCGCAGCTGAGCGTGCCGCTGCACGGCATGGCGGCACCGGGGCTCGTCGTCTCATACCGTCCGGCCCTCCCTGTCATCGATTCCGTGGCGGCGCTCGTCGGCCCCAACCCAATGCCCGTCGATCTCCGCTCGCTCGAGAACGGCCGCAAGAGCTACCAGATCAACTGCTCGGTCTGTCACGGCGTGACCGGGAAGGGATTTGTCGAGGCAGCCGTGGGGCAGCAGTACGGCATGTACGCACCGCCGGTGGCGACAGGCACTGCCCGGGGACTCAGCGACGGGCAGATCTTCGGCATCATCCGCAACGGCCGCGGCAACATGGCGACGTACAACCGCATCCCGGACGAGGAGCGGTGGGACATCATCAACTACATCCGCGGCATGCAGGGGCGCCACCAGGTCGTGATGGCTCCCGCTGGCGTGCCCGGTGAGACCGGGGCGACGCTCCCGGCCGCGACGTCGATGGCGCCAACGCGCCCGGCACCCTACTACAACCGCATCGGCTCGCAGGCCGGGATCGATCTCGGCATCAGGGGCGCGCAACCGACCAGCGGCGTCCGGGCCGACAGCACCGGCATCATCACCCCGGCAACCGGGCCAGCCGCCGGTCCGCCGGTCGTCGTCCGCACCGCGCCTGACTCGGTGACTGCTTCAACTGACACCACCCGAGGGCGCCGCCCGTGAGTCTCCACCCGGTTCACGTTCCGACGCGCGACGAAGTCATCGCCGCGACGTCGAAGCCGATCCCGAGGCGGCTCTCCACGCTCGCACTCGTGCTGGCCGGCATCGGCTTCCTCGCGTTCATCATCGGCCTGTTCGTCGCCCCGGATCGCGCCTGGCGCGCCTTCCACGTCAACTGGCTCTTCTGGGCGGCACTCTCGTCCGCCGGCGTGATGTTCGTCGCGGTGCAGCGGATCACCACCGCGCGCTGGTCGCGTAGCGTGATCCGCTTCATGGAAGGCTACGTCGCCTTCCTGCCGGTCGCGTTCCTCCTCCTGCTGGTCACGCTCGCCTTCGGCACGAACCACGTCTTCCCGTGGACGCACGAGGCCCCGCCCGTGCATGAGAAGGAGGTTTACTTCAACCGTGGCTTCCTGACGCTCCGCGATATCGTGTCGTTCGGCGTCATCACGGTGCTCGCGATCTGGTACATCTATACGTCGGTGCGCCTCGACGTCGGCCAGGTGGCCGAGTCGGGGGCAGGGTGGGCGCGCCGGCTGCGCGAGCGCATGCGCCGCGGCTATCGCGACGAGCGCCGCGAGATCCACAGCACGCACTCGCTCCAGGGCAAGCTCGCGGTGTGGTTCGGCTTCGCGTTCACCTTCGGCTGGTCGGTGCTCGCATGGGACCTCTCGATGGGCCTGAGCCTGCACTTCCAGAGCGCCCTGTACGGCTGGTGGTTCTTCATGGGCGGCTGGCTCTGCGCGCTGACGCTGTTCGCGCTCCTCGTGCTCGCCTGGCGCCGGTTCCTCGCCGCCGATCACCTGATCGTCGAGGCACAGTTCCATGACATCGGCAAGCTCTGCTTCGCGTTCACCGCGTTCTGGGGCTACCTGACCTTCAGCCAGTACCTCATCATCTGGTACGGCAACGTCGGCGAGGAGACCCACTGGCCGCGGCTCAGGCTCATCGATCCGTGGACCAACGCAACGCTTGCTGCCGTCTTCATGGTGTTCGTGCTGCCGTTCCTCGGCCTGCTGTCGAAGTATGCCAAGATGTTCAAGCCGACGCTCGTGCTCTTCACCGTGATGAGCCTCCTCGGGATGTGGCTCGTCCGCTATCTCGAGGTCTATCCGTCGCTCTATGGCGAAATCGGGCACCTGCCGTTCGGCATCTGGGAAATCGGCGTCACGCTGCTCTACGTCGGACTCTGGGGCGCGTGCTACATCGCCTTCATGAATGCGTTCCCGCGCATGCGGGCGACGCTCATGACGTCGCCCTTCCGTGACGAAGTGCAGATCCCCGTCGATGCCGAGACGATGGAGCCGCTGCCGGCGCACGAGTAGCAAGGATCAGCTATCAGCTATCGGCTATCGGCTATCAGCTTGTGGGGAATGCGCCGGTCCGCTTCGCGGGCCGGCGCTTCGCTATGGTGGACGCCATGGCCCGTGTCATGGTTTTTCCGACCCCCGACCCCCAACGCCGGGACCCTTTACAGTGCCTTGCGGAGCAGGTCGGTCAACTGCGGCTTGCCCACGGCGCCCACCTGCCGCGCGACTTCCTTGCCCGCCTTGAACACCACCGTGGTGGGCAGCCCGCGCACCTGGTGCTGCAGGCTCGTGCGCGGCGCACGGTCACTGTCGAGCTTCGCGATCAGCGCCCGTCCCTGGTACTCGCGCGCTATCTCGTCCATGAACGGCGCCATCATCTTGCAGGGGCCACACCAGTCGGCGTAGAAGTCGACGAGGACGGGCAGCGTGCTCTCGGCGACCGTTCGCGTGAATGCATCTTCGGTGAGGGGGAAGGGCCGGTCGAGGAGCATCGGCTTCGCGCACTTGCCGCACTTCGGCCGGTCGGCGACCCGCTCGGCGGCGACGCGGTTCCAGGTGAGGCAGAACTGGCACTGCAGCGTGAGCGAGCCCGCGCTCGCGGCAGGGTCGATCGTCGGATCCTGGGCGGTGGACATTCGTAGTCTCCTGGGCGGTTCGGCATGAAGCCGCGCATGTCGAGTGCCACGCCACGTCTCGTCCGCCGGCGCCATCGGGGGCCCGTGGTCCGGAGTAGGGGGGTGGGCGGTCCGGGATCACCGTCCGCAACGGCACACGGCAGCGAGACGGCTTTTCCCCTGCGCGGATTCCGCGCTATATTTCGTGATCCCGGGGCGTTAGCTCAGCTGGGAGAGCACCGCCTTTGCAAGGCGGGGGTCGTCGGTTCGATCCCGACACGCTCCACTCTGCACTCGAAAGGAGGCCTCGCTCGTGGTCGAGCGGGGCCTCCTTTGCATCGAGTGCCGCTGACCCTCGCAGGCCGAATGCGTTGGGGAGCACGGTCTCGTGGCGATTTGCCGGTGACTCCCGAACCCGCGCGGCGAAATTTTTGCGATGGGTGCCCGCCACCCGCTCGCTGCTCGCCCGCCCAGAACCATACCGATCCCCGATGCCAGCCCCAACACTTGCCCCCGCCACCGAGACGGTGGCCGTGGGCCAGCCCGTCCCCGACTTCACCCTCAAGACCACCAGCGGCACGCCGGTCACCCTGTCCTCGCTCCGCGGGCAGAACGTGCTCCTGGCATTCTTTCCGCTGGCGTTCACCAGCACCTGCACCGCCGAGCTGTGTGACATGCGCGACGACTACGATCTGTTCGCGCAGTACAACGTCGCGATCCTCCCGATCAGCGTCGACGCCGTTCCATCGCTCCGGGAATTCAAGCGGCAGCACGAGATGAAGACCGAGCTCCTCAGCGACTTCAAGCGCGACGTGTCACGCAGCTACGGCGTGCTGATGGAAGACGCCTTCATGTCCACCCGCGCCTACTTCCTCATCGACGCCGAGGGCATCCTGCGCTGGATGCACGTCGAGGAGAACCCGGGGCAGAAGCGATCGACTGAGGAACTGCTCGCGCAGGTGCTGGCGCTCGCGGCTTGATCGGTCGGTTCGGCCGGTGCCCTCGCGCCACCGTTGAACGGCATGGTGCCGTGTGTCGGCGGCGGTAAAGCAGGTAGCCGCCACCGTGGAACTGCCGTGTGGTGCGTCGG
>JACDHQ010000147.1 GCA_013820975.1 Gemmatimonadaceae bacterium | reverse complement strand
GGCGAGCTCGACCCGGCGGAGCCTTGCCTCGTAGTGTCGACCGAAAGTTTGCGTCATCCGCGGCAGGTGGCGCTTGCTCCCGCGGTCGTGGCGGCGCTGTGGGCATTAGGCAGGCTGGAGCCGTCGGAGTTCGTGCTGCCGTTCCGAAGCAGCACACGTGCTCGGCAGCGTCTGCGGCGGCTTCAGGTACGGGCTGGCGTGCCGATCGAGGCGGGCCGCTCGTTGGACCGCTTGCGAAGTGTGTCAGGCGTGGATGCTTGACCGGCCAAGGGCGTGTGGTCGCCTTTGAGGCGACGATCTAAACGGCTCCGCGAAAGTGCCGAGTCGATGACTGAGCCGTTGATTGGTTTGACGCCACCTGCGTCGGGAGGGCCGGGATAATTCGTTCACGAGGCTTGGTCCACCCCCACGTGCGTGGGGACGGCGAGGCTGCGCGGAAACGGCACCTCCGACGGGGCGGTTCACCCCCACGTGCGTGGGGACGGCTGGTCGTCGTCGGCGTGCTGGTCACCCCCACGTGCGTGGGGACGGCCTGCCGAACCTCGCGACTACCGTCCCCACAATCGGTTCACCCCACGTGCGTGGGGACGCAAGGAGGCGCCGCGTACTCGCCGTGTCCTGCGGTTCACCCCCACGTGCGTGGGGACGGCTGCACGAGCCGATCGCCCTCCCGTAATGGCGTCGGTTCACCCCCACGTGCGTGGGGACGGCGCGTCCAGGCAGCCACGCGACGACGAGGTTCCCGGTTCACGCGAGCGTCTTCAAGAACTGGCGCCGAAAGGAGTTTCGCGCCAGCATCGCGTGCCGCAGTTCGATGCGCTGCGAGTGTGCCATCTCACTCCCGATCGTATGGTCGCCGGAAGACCGGTTGCGTGGAGCTGGTGGTCATGCCGATGGTTGCATATCTTGTCGCGTTCCGCTCGCCCAGTTCCTAGAGTGCACCTCCGCTTGCTGCAGGACCGTCTGTACGGCCTCAGAAGAGAGATCTGGCGGCTAGCCGTGGTCCTCGAGGATGTCCTTCACCAGCACGCGCAGTCGAGCACGCGCACCCTCGCGGTGGGCCCAGTCGACGCTGATGTTCTTTTTCAGCTCCACCAGCAAGATATTCGCGATCGCCTTGAGCTCGTCGTTTCCCATGACCTCCACGGCGTTCTTGTTCTCGGCCCCTAGGTGATCGGCGCCTACAGTACCTGGCCAGCATTGGGAGAAAAATTCAGCTCATCATATATCAGGAGGACGCCACCGGGGTTCTCTGCGAGCAGTTCATGGACCTCCAGCGTTGCGTCGTTGATGATGTGGCTGCGAGCTGGCCGCTCAAGCTCGGTCGACCGCGGCGGTTTCAAAGGGCACCAACCGAGCGCGCAACGCAGTGCACGAAGCCGGTGCGGCAAGGGTCGTTCTACGGGGCCACGCGTGAACACCGTGCGAATCGGCGCTCGGCGTCGGGCAGTTGTTGACGATTCTACAATCCGGATGTAATATGCGCGCGTACGACGTCAGAGCGACCAAGAGTCGGGACTGCAACCCGACCCCAGATCAACCCGGGCCCGCAACCCGACTTCGATTTGAAATCGTTGGTGGTCTCGTGGGTCGGGCACCATGACGGTACCAGGCTGCGGGTGTGCCGGCGAGTCGATTCGGGAGAACCCCCGATCGCGGAGCGCACATGACATCGCTGCATGAACGGACGGTACGGTCGAGCGACACGTTGCGGACGGTCTACCTTGTGGCTGGCATCAGCCTGCTCGTGATGGCGGTCCTGGCCGGTTACGCCAACTTCGGCATCTTCGAAAGGCTCATCCTTCCCGGAGACGGCGCCGGGACGATGGGCGGAATCGTGCAGAACATCGGCCTCTTCCGGTTCGGGATCCTCGCCTTCGTCATCGTGACGATCCTCGACGTGCTCGTGGCTTGGGCGCTCTACTTGGTGTTCGAGTCCGATCGCAACCTCTCGCTGTTGGCCGGCTGGTTGCGCATCACCTACGCAGCGACGTTCATTCCCACGCTGAACGAGTTGGTGAAGGTCGATCGGCTCCTCGCCGGTGGCTCGTTCTCGGGTGCTGCGCCGGGCGACCTGGAATCGCAGGTCATGCTCCTGACGCAGGCGTATAAGAGCGGTTGGGATCTCGCTTTAGGGCTGGTCGGCCTTCACCTCATCGTGCTCGGTGCGCTGATCCTCAGGACCAGGCTCTTCCCTCGCTTCCTGGGTGCGTTGGTGATCGTCGCCGGGGCCGGGTATACGTTCGATACCGTGGCCGCGATCGTCGCGCCAGGCTTCGTGGTGATTTCCGAATACACGTTCGTGGGAGAAGCCCTGTTGATCTTCTGGTTCTTGGCGCGAGCATTCGGGAAGCGGACCCAGAGCGATCCGTCGGGTCCGGGGCGGACGGCAGTACCGGCGCATTGAGCGGAATAGGGGCCGGTGGTGCTGCCGAGGTTCGCACGGATCACGGGCTAGGTGTCGCCGCCTGGGCGCTCGAATCGGCACTCACCGACATTGGACGGTGGCGCCTCCACTACCCCTGCAGTTGAGCGAAGTGCCACGAGTGCAGGGTGCCCGCGGCTGCCATCCTGGCCACGAAACGTACGATTTGTGGATGGTTCCGGACGCGCCGCACGAGCGCCACGCGTCCGGAACCGTGGAAATGTGGCGAACGAGTGTTCTGTTGTTGGGCTTTGCGGCCGCGGCTCCGTGCGAAGCCTAGGCGGGGTCGTTCGATGTGCCGCGCGTGACCAGCGGCCTGAAGATCGGCTCTCCGGCACCCGTGTGCGGCGCGCGGCATGATGCTCCGACTGCACGCGCACCACGTCGTGGCGCTACGTTCCTGGGGCACCGAGCCGGACGCACGCGATCGGTGTCCGACATCGCGCAGTGCCGGGAGATCATCGTGGATAAAGTCAAGGCTTCCGCGCTCGTGTTCGCATTCGCGACGTCCGTCGTCGCCGCATTCCAACTCGCGCTCGCCCTCGGCGCGCCGTGGGGCTCCTTCGCGATGGGTGGCGCATTCCCCGGCCAATACCCACCGTCGATGCGTGGGGCCGCCGTCGTGATGGCGCTGCTCCTCGGGCTCATGGCCGGCGTCGTCCTGTCGAGGGCGGGCATGGCACTGCCGCGTTGGTCTAGGACATCGCGCTGGCTGGTGTGGGTGATCGTGGCGTACAGCGTCATCGGTACGGTCCTGAACCTGATCACGCCGAGTGGTGGCGAGCGGCTGCTGTGGGCGCCCGTGGCACTGATCATGCTTGTGAGCTCGCTCATGGTGGCGCGCTCGTCCGCACGCGGCGTGGCGGCGCGGTCGACGGCCTGAGCTGCCGCTCCAGCGATGTCAACGATGGTCGAGGTAGTTCTCGCTGCGGACGCCGGTCGACCCGCAGGCTGCTGGTGTCACTCGGTCTCCCGATTAGGCACGCTAGCCCGATGTAGGAGCCGTTCCGCGCGATGGCCATGAGGTGCGTCCGTCGAGGCGACCTATCGCCTGGAAGAGACCGCCGAGGCCGTCCGCCACTTCCTCGACCGCCACGCCCGAGCCAAGATCGTCGTTTCGTGACGTCCCTCGTTCTCCCCCCGAACCCCGTCACCGCCGCCCCAGGCGAACCAGAAAGAGGTCCCATGCTTCCCTCCCGCCAATCCGTCCTGCGATCCCGAAACGTCTCGAAGTCCTACGGTGACGGAGCGGCGCGTTTCCAGGCCCTGCGCGGCGTGTCGCTCGACATCCACGCCGGTGAATCGGTCGCGATCGTCGGCAAGAGCGGCTCCGGCAAATCGACGCTCATGCACCTCCTCGCCCTCCTCGACAGTCCCGACACGGGATCGATCGACGTCGACGGCATCGACGCGAAGGATCGCTCGAGACGGGCGCTCGACACGCTGCGCAATGAAACCTTCGGATTCGTATTCCAGCAGTTCTTCATGATCCCGAACGCGACCGTCCTGGAGAACGTGGTGCTGCCCCTCAAGATCGCCGGAATGCCGCGGCGCTTGCGGATCGCCCGCGGGATGGAGGTGCTCGAGCAGGTCGAGCTCGCCGACAAGGCCGCCAACCGCGCCACCGCACTCTCGGGCGGCCAGAAGCAGCGCATGGTCATCGCCCGTGCGCTGGCGAATCGGCCGAAGGTGATCTTCGCCGATGAGCCGACCGGTAACCTCGACAGCGCAACGGGTGAGGTCGTCATCGGACTGTTGTTCGCGCTCAACGCGCAGGAGGGTCTGACGCTCGTCATCGTCACCCATGACGAGGAACTCGCCGGACGCTGCGACACGCGCTTCGTCATCGCCGACGGCCTCCTCGCCCGCGCCGTCGGCCCGCGCTCGACGGTCGCCGCATGAGCCCGCTCGAGATCGTCCGCACCGCGATCGCCAACACCTTCCGCAGCCGACTCCGCACCTCGCTCACCGTGCTGGCGATCTTCGTCGGGGCGTTCACCCTCACGCTCACGAACGGCGTCGGCACGGGCATCAATGCCTACATCACCACGCAGGTCGACAGCATGGGCGCCAGCGATGTCATGATCGTGACCAAGGCGCGAGCCGGAGGCAATCCCTTCGCAGCGTCCGACGAAGGACCGACCGTGCACGATGCTGGGCGCGCGACGGCCATGAGCGGCGAGGGGATGCAAATCGAGGTCCTCACCGATCGTGACCTGGCAGCCATCCTCGCCATCGACGGCATCACGCGCGTGGAGCCGTTCGTGACGGTCACGACCGACTACGTCACCCGCGAGGCGCGCGAGAAGTACGACTTCACGGTCGCGACAGGTGGGGTCGGCTTGAACGTCGACTTCGTCGCCGGAAGGCCCCTCCGCGAGGATGACGCCCACGCCTTGATTCTGCCGGTGAGCTACCTGACGCCGCTCGGGTTCGACGACGCCGATGCCGCGCTCGGGGGGCTCGTCACGATCGGGATCACCGACGTTGGCGGCCAGCTGCACCTCGTGGAGGCCGAGATCGTCGGCGTGCAGGAGGTGACGATCTTCGACTCCGGCACGCTCATCAGCGCACGCCTGAAGGAGGCGCTGCACGAAGCGCAGATGACGGGGATGCCCGCGGGTTATCGCGACGTGTACATGATGGCTTCGGCACGTTTCGAACCCGGCCGGAACGCGCTGGGCGAGAAGGGCATCAAGGAGGCCCTCGCAGGTTCGGGCTACGCCGGTTCCACGCTGCAGGACCAACTCGGCATGATGACGTCGGTCATCACCGGAATCGTCTGGGTGCTCAATGCCTTCGGCATCATCGCCCTGGTCGCCGCAGGCTTCGGCATCATCAACACACTCCTCATGTCCGTCCAAGAGCGAACCCGCGAGATCGGCCTGATGAAGTCGATGGGAATGAGCCGCGCCCGCCTCTTCGCGCTCTTCTCGTCCGAAGCGATCTTCATCGGCTTCCTCGGCAGTGCCCTGGGAGCGGGTGTCGCGATCGTCGCGGGCACCATCGTCAGCACCCTCCTCGCTGAGGGCCCCCTCGCCTCGCTGGCGGGCCTGCGCGTCATCGCCTTCGACCCCCTCCCCGTTGCGCTGGTGGTGGCACTGGTCATGACCATCGCGTTTTTCGCCGGCACGCTACCCGCAGCACGGGCGTCGCGCCTCGATGCGATCGACGCGCTGCGCTACGAGTAGCGATGGACGCGCACGGAAGAGACGAAGGAGACGCACAGGACCACGCAACCCCATCCACCATCTACGAGATCAGAATCGGGGGTCATCTCGGCCCCGAGTGGACGAGCTGGTTCGACGGTATGACGGTCGCTCTAGAGGCGAACGGCGATCCGCTCCTCAGGAGCCCGCTGGTCGACCAGGCTGCCCTCCACGCGGTCCTGAGGCGGGTGCGTGATCTCGGACTGACGCTGCGCTCGGTCGTGCTCATCCCACGGACCGATACTCTGACACGTTCCGACGGGTGAACGGAGGTGAACCGCACACGCGTCCTCCGCGCACTGGTGCCTC
>JACDHQ010000146.1 GCA_013820975.1 Gemmatimonadaceae bacterium | reverse complement strand
CATCTCAGACGTAGATTCCCCCTAATGGGATTCGCATTCGAGCTCCACGCCACCGACGGCCGCGCGCGCGCCGCGCACTTCACCACGCCGCATGGCGTCGTCGAGACGCCGGCATTCATGGCGGTGGGGACGCTCGCGTCGGTGAAGGGGCTCGACCCGGAGGACCTGCATGCGATGCGCGCGCAGATGATCCTCGCGAACGCCTACCACCTGCACCTCCGTCCCGGCGACGAGGTGGTGCGCCACTTCGGCGGGCTGCACCGCTTCATGGGATGGGACCGGCCGATCCTCACCGACTCGGGGGGCTTCCAGGTCTTCTCCCTCGCCTCGCTGCGCACGATCGCCGAGGATGGCGTCGAGTTCCGGAGCCACATCGACGGGTCGAAGCGGCAGTTCACCCCCGAGTCCGTGATGCAGATCGAGCGCAACCTCGGCGCCGACGTGATGATGCAGTTTGATCACGTGATCCCCGGCCAGAGCGACGCGACCGTCGCGCGTGACGCGAGCGAGCGCAGCCTCCGCTGGCTGGCGCGCTGCCGCGCCGAGTTCGACCGGCTCGACGCGACCGGCACGTACGGCGCCCAGGCGCTCTTCCCCATCGTGCAGGGGGGAATTCACGAGCCGCTGCGCCGTGAGGCGGCCGGGGCCATCCGCGAGTCCGGGGACTGGGTCGGCTACGGGATCGGGGGGCTCTCCGTCGGGGAAGCCAAGCCCGACATGTACCGGATCCTCGAGGTGGTGGACGACGCGCTGCCGACCGACCGCCCGCGCTACCTCATGGGCGTGGGCTTCCCGGAGGACCTGGTGGAGGGGGTGGCGCGGGGGGTGGACCTCTTTGACTGCGTCGCCCCTACGCGGATGGGGCGGAACGGTGCCGTGTTCACCGCGGATGGCCGGCTGAACATCAAGCGGGCCGAGTTCAGGCTCGACGACCGGCCACTCGACCCCGAGTGCGGCTGCTCGGCGTGCCGCCGGTTCACCCGCGGGTATATCCGCCACCTGTTCATCGCCGACGAGATGCACGGGCTCCGCCTTCTCTCGCTGCACAATGTACATTTCCTCGTCGCGCTGATGCAGCGCGCCCGCGGCGCGGTGCTCGCCGGCACGTTCGCCGAGTGGAGCCAGGCCTGGCTCGCGCGCTATCACTCCCGATCCACGACGACCGCATGACGTTCACGACGATGTTGCTCGCGCTGCAGGCGCCCGCGTCCGGTGGCAGCTCCCTCATGCCGCTGCTGTTCCAGTTCGCGGCGATCGGCGCCATCTTCTACTTTCTCATCATCCGCCCGCAGCAGCGGCAGCGGAAGGCGCACGAGGACCGGCTCTCGGCGCTCAAGCGCGGCGACCAGGTGGTGACGGCCGGCGGCCTCGTCGGCGAGGTCGTGCACATCCGTGAGGCGACGCCCGGCGCGACGGGCAAGGCGACGCTCGACGACCACGTCACGATCAAGAGCGGCGAGGCCCGCGTGATCGTGGAACGCGGCCGCATTGCAAAGGTCGTCGGCGAGACGTCGGCCCCGGCCACGCGCAACGGCTGATCTTCCCATGGCGCTGCTCGACATCCGCGTCCTTGGCGACCCGATCCTGAGGCAGGCCACCACGCCGGTTGGCACCGTGACCGACGACCTGCGCCGCCTCGCGCAGGACATGCTCGAGACGATGTACGTGGCACGCGGCATCGGGCTCGCCGCGCCGCAGGTCGGGCGCACCGAACGCCTCGCGGTCGTGGACATCGAGGACGGGCCGATGGTGATGATCAATCCCGAGATCGTGCGAACCGAGGGACCGACGGAGAAGTCCGAAGAGGGCTGCCTCTCGATTCCCGAGGTGTATGGCGACGTCGAGCGGCCGACCCGCATCACGGTGCGCTACATGGATGCCGACGGCGCCATCGTCGAGCGCGACGCCGACGAGCTGCTGGCACGATGCATCCAGCACGAGGTCGACCACCTCGACGGCAAGTTGTTCATCGACTATCTCGGCCCCTTCAAGCGGCGTACGGCGCTGGCGAAGTGGACGCGCGAGAAGGAGCAGTACCCGGGCAACATCCGGCGCCTGACGGCCGAGGAGATCGCCGAGCACCATCACAACGGCGAGGAGCTGTAGCGTGCGCGTCCTCTTCTGGGGGACGCCGGAGTTCGCGACGCCCCCGCTCCGGGCGCTGCTGGGCGAGGGCTTCGACGTCGTCGGCGTGGTCACCCAGCCGGACAAGCCCGTCGGCCGCTCCCGCTCGACGGTGCAGGCGCCCCCGGTGAAGGAGATCGCGCTCGCCGACTCCATCCCGGTGCTGCAGCCCCAACGCCCCCGCGGCGAGGAGTTCCTCGCCGGGCTGCGAGCACTCGAGCCGGACATCTCGGTGGTCGTCGCCTATGGGCACCTGCTGCCGCAGGACGTGATCGACCTTCCGCGGCTCGGGACGATCAACATCCACGCGTCACTCCTCCCCGCGCTGCGCGGCGCCGCGCCGATCCAGGCGGCGATCCGAGAAGGGCACACGCGAACGGGCGTGAGCATCATGCGGATGGTGAAGGAGCTCGACGCCGGCCCGGTGATCCACGCCGTCGAGACGCCGATTCTCGAGGACGAGACGTATGGCGAGCTCGCACTGCGCCTCTCCGAGCTCGGTGCGCTGGCACTCGTGGAGGCCCTGGCGCTGCTGAGCATGGACGAGGCACCTGAGCAGCCGCAGGATCACGAAGCTGCGACACACGCTCCGAAGGTCGATCGCACCACCACGCGCATCGACTGGGGAGGCACCGGATTCGACGTCGCCGGTGCGATCCGCGCGTACGACCCGCGTCCGGGCGCGTGGACGATGCATCGCGGCAGCCCCGTGAAGCTGTTTGGCGCGCGGCTCGCGGCGCCCGAGGGCCCCGCGGAGCCAGGAACGGTGCAGCGCCTCGACCTCACCGGGATGATCGTCGCCTGCGGGGCAGGCGCGGTGCGAGTGCTCAACATCCAGCCCGCTGGGAAGAAACGGCTCGCGCCTGCGGACTGGGCCCGCGGACGGGGGATCGCCGTGGGGGACCGCTTCGACGCCGAGTAGGCGGGCAGCGGCTATCTTACCCCGGATGACGGCAACTCGCGCCCCGGGACGACCGAACCCAGCCAGGCAGGCGACCGACGCGCGCATCGTGGCGGCCGACGTCTGTGCCGACCTGCGCCGCGGCGAGTTCCTCGACCCGGCGTTTGAGCGCCGCACGGCGATGCTCGACGTTCGCGACCGCCGGTGGACGCGTGAGCTCGTGTACGGGATGCTGCGACGCCGCGGGTGGATCGACGCGGTGCTCGAGGACCGGGTGAAGAACGGGCTCGCGCGCCTCACGCCCGAGCTGCGTGACCTGCTGCGTCTCGGCAGCTACCAGCTGCTGTTCATGGGCAGCGTGCCGCCGTACGCCGCCATCGCGCAGACGGTGGAGCTGGCGAAGCGCCGTGATTCGATCGGCGCCGGCGGGCTCGCGAACGCCGTGCTGCGACGCATCGACCGCGAGCGCGATGAACTCGGGGTGGTGATGCCTGCTGACCCGCTCGCGGCACTCGCGATCCGGGACTCGCATCCCGAGTGGCTCGTCTCGCGCTGGGCGGAGCGGTTCGGCTACGAGGGCACCTCGGCGCTGCTGGTGGCCAACAACGCCGAGGCGCCACTCGTCGCACGACCGGTCGGCATCTCGCCCGACGACCTCGCGGCCTCACTGCGCGAGGCGGGAGTCGAGGTGGAGCCGGCACCACTCGCTGCCGGCAGCCTGACACTGCGCAACGTCGGGGCGCTCACCGCGCTCGGCGCGTTCCGCCAGGGGCAGCTGCACCTGCAGGATCCGGCGAGCACGCTGGTGACGCAGTATGCGGCCTTCCCCGCTGGCGCGGTCGTCGGCGACCTGTGCGCAGCGCCGGGCGGCAAGGGGATTGAACTCGCCCGCACGGCCGCGCACGTGCTGTCGGCGGACATTTCCGAGGCGCGCCTGCAGCGCGTGATCGAGAACATCGAGCGCCTGGGCATCGCCAACCAGCATCCGCTCGTGGCCGATGCGCGGCGCCCCGCGCTCGATGGCATGGATGGAGTGCTCATCGACGTGCCGTGCACCGGGACCGGGACGTTCAGGCGCCACCCCGACGGGCGCTGGCGGTTGAAGCCGAGTGACCTTGCCGTGATGGGCGTGCTGCAACGGGACATCCTTCGCGCCGCAGCCGGCGCCGTGCGACCGGGCGGACTGCTCGTCTACAGCACCTGCTCGCTCGAGCCAGAGGAGAACGACGACCAGGTGGATCGATTCCTGAACGAACGACCTGAGTGGCGGCTCGAGCCGCCGCCGGAGGGGCGTGTGCCCACTGAGGTGCTCGACGCCGGGCGGCTCCGCGTGCTGCCGCAGCGGCATGGCACCGATGGCGCCTTCGCGGCGCGGCTGCGGAGGGCGGCATGAACTGGCGCGGATCGATGCGGCGACTGTTCGCCTACCTCGTCGTTGCCGTCGCCGGCTTCATGCTCATGTACCTCGTGGCGGCGTTCGTCGTGTTTCCGTCGGGCGGCGTGATCCCGGAGGATGGCGCCGTGCCCGCCGTGACCGGCCTGCCGGTGGAATCGGCGATGACGGAGCTTCGCCGCGCCGGGTTCCAGCCTGAGCAGGGCGAGACACGCTTTCACCCGTCGGCCCCCAAGGGGACGGTGCTGGAGCAGTCACCCCCCGGAGGCGCGAAGGAGCTGATGGGCAGCAAGGTGACGCTCGCGGTGAGCGGCGGGCAGGCGACGCAGCCGGTGCCGAACGTCGTCGGCATGGCGCGCGACGCGGCCGAGCGTGCGCTGGAAGCCGCCGGGTTCGACGTCGGCGCGACGGAGGACCAGGTGAGCAACGAGCCCGCTGGCCGTGTACTCGACTCCCGCCCCGCGCCCGGCACGTCGGCGACGGTGCCGAGCACCGTGGTGCTGGTCGTGAGCTCGGGACCGACGATGACGGTGATGCCCGACGTCGTGGGCCTGAGCCTCGCGGATGCCCGGCAGATGATTGCGGCGGCCGGGCTGGTGGCGGGCGACATCGCGTACGAGCCGGCGCCGGGGGTGAGCATCATCACGGTGCAGTCGCCCGCGGCGGGGACCCAGCTTGCGCAGCGCGCCAGGGTATCGCTGCGCCTCACGGGAGAGACGCCGCCATGACCGTGATGATCGCCCCGTCGATCCTCAGTGCCGACTTCGCCAGGCTGGGGGAGGAGATCGCGATGCTCGAGGCGGCCGGCGCCGACTGGATCCATGTGGACGTGATGGATGGCCACTTCGTTCCCAACCTGACCTTCGGCACGAAGGTGATCGAGACCGTCCGCCGCGTGACGTCGCTCCCGATCGACGTGCACCTGATGGTCGTGGCGCCGGAGCGCTACTTCGACGACTTCGCCGCGGCCGGCGCGACGGGGCTGACGATCCATCCCGAGGTCTCGCCGCACCTGCACCGCCAGCTGGGCCGCATTCGCGAGCTCGGTTGCGCTGCAGGGGCGGCGCTCAATCCCTCGACACCGCTGGACGCGGTGGTGGAGGTCGTGCCCGACCTCGACCTGCTGCTCGTGATGACGGTGAATCCCGGATTCGGCGGGCAGCGGTTCATTGCACCGATGGTGGACAAGGTCCGCCGCGCGCGCGAACTGCTCGACCGCTCGGGGAGCGACGCGTGGCTCCAGGTCGACGGCGGGATCAATCGTGACACCATCGTCCCGACGTGGCAGGCGGGCGCCGACTCCTTCGTGGCGGGCAACGCCGTCTTCGCGGCGTCCGACCCGGGCGCCGAGATCGGCGCGCTGCGGGCCCGCTGCGCGGTGCACGTATGAGCATGCGCCGGGAGTGGCTCTACGTCGCCGGGGCAGCCACGCTGCTGCTGGTGGGTGTCCTCGTCACGATACAGGCGCTCGCGCCGACGGTGCCCAATGCCACCGTGGGGGGGCGTGCCCCCGCGTTCGAGGCGCAGCTCGTGCCGCCGGGCGCCAAC
>JACDHQ010000145.1 GCA_013820975.1 Gemmatimonadaceae bacterium | reverse complement strand
GCGTTGGTCAGCGCGCCCAGCATCGTGCCCTCGACCGACACCTGTGCATCCGAGATCGGCCGCATCGACCCGGTTTCCACGACACGGCCACGAATGGTGCCCGTCGCCTGCGCGTCGAGCGCGCCCGGGGTCAGCAGTTGGAGGGTCAGGGTGGCGGCCACGCCTCCGAAAACCCGAGATAAGGCCCAACGCATTGCGATCCTCCGCGAACGTGATCACTCCGGAGCCGTGACTACGGCTCGCCGGTGCCGGCGGGTGCCGGAAAGGGAGTACGAAAAAAGGCGGGATGCTCCACACGACCTGAGCCGTGCGTCACAATCGTACGACAGCGGCACCAGCGGTCGCAAGAGATGGAGGGAAAAAGAATAGGCGGAATTCTCGTCCGGCCGCCCTGTGCGCCTCCCGGAACGCACGACCGGCCCGGGGCAGGTGCCCCGGGCCGGTCTCGTACACTCTTCAACCGCGCGCTGGCGTACAGGCCAACGCCCGCAATGACGTGTTTACGGCGTATCGCTGCGCAGCGGCTGGCGCACCGGCGCCGCCTCCTCATCGTCCGGCGCCGCGAACACCGACGGCAGCGCCGCCGGCTCGGGGAGCGACGGCAGTTCCGGCAGGGTGAACCCTTCCGGCACGCCGACATCCATCTCCACGTCGTGGTACCGGTACATGCCGGTACCCGCCGGGATCAGGTGCCCGATGATGATGTTCTCCTTCAGGCCAAGCAGGTCGTCCTTTGCGCCACGAATGGCCGCATCGGTCAACACCCGCGTCGTCTCCTGGAAGCTCGCCGCCGAGATGAACGACTGCGTCGTGAGCGACGCCTTCGTGATCCCGAGCAGCAGCGGCTCCGCCGTCGCCGGCTCCCCGCCCTTCCGCTTCTGCCGGTCGTTGATCTCCCGGAACACCTGGCGGTCCACGTGCTCCGCCTCCAGCAGCTCCGTGTCGCCCGGGGTCATGACCCGCACCTTCTGCAGCATCTGCTTCACGATCACGCCGATGTGCTTGTCGTTGATCTTCACGCCCTGCAGGCGATAGACCTCCTGGACTTCATTAAGGAGGTACTCCTGCACGGCGCGCGGGCCCTTGATCCGCAGGATGTCGTGCGGATTGACCGGACCCTCGGAGAGGCGGTCACCCGCCCGCACGCGGTCGCCCTCGTGCACCCGGAGGTGCTTGCCGGACGCCACCTCGTACAGCTGCGCCTCCCGCGTCTCGTCGAGCGAGCCGTCGTGGTTCATCGCGCTGACGAAGATCTCGCGCTTGCCGCGCTTGATCTCGCCGAACCGCACGACGCCGTCGATCTCGGAGATCGTCGCCGGATCCTTCGGGCGCCGCGCCTCGAACAGCTCCGCCACGCGCGGCAGGCCGCCCGTGATGTCGCGGGTCTTGTACGCCTCGCGGCCGATCTTCGCGATCGTCTGCCCCGCAAAGATCTTCTGCCCGTCCTCGATGATCAGCTGGGCCCCGACCGGGATGACGAAGTCGCGCACGCGCTTCTCCTTGCCACCCTTTTCCTGCACGATCTCGATGTGCGGATGCAGCTTCTTCTCGCGATCCTCGATGATCACCCGCTGGCGCAGGCCGGTGAGCTCGTCGAGCTCCTCGGCGAGCGACTCGTCCTCGACGATGTCGACGAAGCGGATCGTGCCCTCGACGTCGGCGATGATCGGGTTCGTGTACGGATCCCATGTGAACAGCACGTCGTCGCGTGCAACCTCCGCCCCATCGGCCACCATCAGGATGGCGCCGAGCGGCACGGCGAGGCGGGCGATCACCGCCGACCCGGCGTCGGCCGTCGTGCGGATCGTGAGCTCGCCCTCGTAGGACGTCACGATCTGCTGGCCTTCCGGGTTCGTCACGTTCACGAGGCGGTCGCTGAACTCCACGAAGCCGGCCACCTTCGCCTTCCGCGCCGTCTGCTCGGCGATACGAGCCGCCGCGCCGCCGATGTGGAAGGTGCGCAGCGTGAGCTGCGTACCCGGCTCGCCGATCGACTGCGCGGCGACGATACCCACCGCCTCGCCGAGATCGACCATCCGCATGGTGGCCAGGTTGCGGCCGTAGCACATGCGGCAGAGGCCGCGCTTCGCCTCGCAGGTGAGCACCGAGCGGATGCGGACGGTCTCGATCCCCGACTCCTCGATCTCGGTCGCCGTCTCCTCATCGATGAGCTGCCCGGTCTCGACGAGGATGCGGGGACGCCCGCTCTCGTCGCGCTCGTGCAGGTCTTCCACTTCCTCCGCGGCCACGTTGCCGACGATGCGCTCGGCGAGCGGTTCGATGACGTCCTCGCCCTCCTTCAGCGCGCCGACCTCGAGCCCCTGGATCGTCCCGCAGTCCTCTTCCGTGATCGTCATGTCCTGCGCGACGTCCACGAGGCGGCGCGTCAGGTACCCGGCGTCCGCCGTCTTCAGCGCCGTGTCCGCGAGGCCCTTGCGGGCGCCGTGGGTCGACGAGAAGTACTCGAGGACCGAGAGGCCCTCGCGGAAGTTGGACTTGATGGGGTTCTCGATGATCTCACCGATGCCGCCGGTGAGCTTCTTCTGCGGCTTGGCCATCAGGCCGCGCATCCCCGCCAGCTGGCGGATCTGGTCGCGGCTCCCTCGGGCGCCGGAATCGAACATCATGAAGACGGGGTTGAACCCGCCCTTCGACCGCGCCATGGTCTTCACCATGGCATCGGCGATGTCCGTGTTCGCGTGCGTCCACGTATCGATGACCTTGTTGTAGCGCTCTCCGTTCGTGATCGAGCCCGTCTGGTACGCCCGCTGGAAGCGGTTGACGCGCTCATCGGCCTCGGTCAGCAGCGGCACCTTCTCCGCCGGGATCTCGAGGTCCTCGATGCCGATCGACACGCCGCCACGGGTGGCGTTGGAGAAGCCGAATTCCTTGAGCCGGTCGAGGAACTGCACGGTCGACGACAGGCCGGCCTTGCGGTAGCACTCGAAGACGAGCTCGGAGAGCGCCTTCTTCTTCATGTCGTGGTTCTTGAAGTCGACCTCGGGCGGCACGATCGCGCTGAACATCACGCGTCCCGCCGTGGTCTTCTCCCACCGCGAGCCGCGGCTGTCGGTGACGCGGTACATCACCGCCTCCTGCAACTGCACGCGGCCGAGCAGCAGCGCCATCTCGATGTCGGCGACGCTGGTGTAGCGCTTGGTCGGCTCCACGGTCGCCCAGTTCGACGGCGCCTTGGTCGCGACGTAGCACCCGAGCACGATGTCCTGCGACGGCTCGGCCACCGGCCGGCCGTCCGACGGCTTGAGGATGTTGTTCGAGGAGAGCATCAGCATGCGCGACTCGATCTGCGCCTCGAACGACAGCGGCACGTGCACGGCCATCTGGTCGCCGTCGAAGTCGGCATTGAACGCCGCGCAGACGAGCGGGTGGATGCGGATCGCCTTGCCCTCCACCAGCACCGGCTCGAACGCCTGGATGCCCAGGCGGTGGAGCGTCGGCGCACGGTTGAGCAGCACGGGGTGGTCCTTGATGATCTCTTCCAGGATCTCGTAGACCTCCGGCGACTCGCGCTCCACGATCTTCTTGGCGCGCTTCACCGTCTCCGCAATGCCCTTCTCCACCAGCTTGTGGATGATGAACGGCTTGAACAGCTCGAGCGCCATGAGCTTCGGCAGCCCGCACTGGTGCAGGCGGAGCTCCGGGCCCACGACGATGACCGAACGGCCCGAGTAGTCCACGCGCTTGCCGAGCAGGTTCTGGCGGAACCGGCCCTGCTTGCCCTTGAGCATGTCGGACAGCGACTTGAGCGGACGCTTGCCGCGGCCGCGAATCGCCTTGGAGCGGCGGCCGTTGTCGAACAGCGCGTCCACCGACTCCTGCAGCATGCGCTTCTCGTTCCGGAGGATGACCTCCGGCGCGCGATGCATGATGAGCTTCTGCAGGCGGTTGTTGCGGTTGATGACGCGCCGGTACAGGTCGTTCAGGTCCGACGTCGCGAAGCGGCCCCCGTCGAGCGGAACGAGCGGGCGGAGGTCCGGCGGGATCACCGGGATCACGTCGAGGATCATCCACTCCGGCTTGTTGCGCACGTCGCCCGAGTCGCCCGAGTTGCGGAACGCATCGACGATCTTGAGCCGCTTGAGCAGCATCTTCTTGCGGTGCTGCGACGTCTCGACCGCGACCGCGGCCCGCAGCGTCTCCGCCGTGCTATCCACGTTGAGGCGGCGCAGCAGCTCGCGCACCGCCGGGGCGCCGATGTCGGCGAGGAACGCCGAGTCACCGGTCTCCTTTGCCGACTGCCGCAGGCGGAGGTATTCCTCCTCGTCGAGCAGCTGGTTGACCTGGGCTTCCTGCTGCCCCGGGTCGATCACGACGTAGTTGCTGTAATAGACGATCTTCTCGAGATCACGCAGGGTGATGTCGAGCAGGTTGCCCATCGGCGACGGCAGGGTCTTGAAGAACCAGATGTGCGCGACCGGCACCGCCAGCTCGATGTGGCCCATGCGCTCGCGCCGGACCTTCGAGAGGGTGACCTCCACGCCGCAGCGATCGCAGATCACGCCGCGATAGCGGATGCGCTTGTACTTGCCGCAATGGCACTCCCAGTCCTTCACGGGACCGAAGATGCGCTCGCAGAAGAGGCCGTCCTTCTCCGGCTTGAACGACCGGTAGTTGATCGTCTCCGGCTTGGTGACCTCGCCCCACGACCACCAGGTGCGCAGCCCGCCCAGCTCCAGGCGCTCGCGCTCCTTCGGATCCTTGGGGCCGCGGATCTCCTCGGGAGAGGCGATGCGGACCTGAATGAAATCAAATGACGAGGCGCGCGTCTCGCGCACGCTACGGAAGTCAATCATCGCTTACTCCTCGCCCCGAGTACCGTCGCCGCTTTCTGCGGCGCCGAGTGCTGCTTCGAAGCCATCCGGCGTCTGGCCAAGAGTGACCTTGATGCCGAGTGCCTGCAGTTCCTTCACGAGCACGTTGAACGACTCGGGGATGCCGGGCTCCGGAAGGTTCTGCCCCTTCACGATCGCCTCGTACACCCGGCTCCGGCCATTCACGTCGTCCGACTTCACCGTCAGGATCTCCTGCAGCGTGTGCGCGGCCCCGTACGCCTCGAGCGCCCACACTTCCATTTCGCCGAACCGCTGGCCGCCAAACTGGGCCTTGCCGGCAAGCGGCTGCTGCGTGACCAGCGAGTACGGCCCGATGCTCCGCGCGTGGATCTTGTCGTCCACGAGGTGCGAGAGCTTGAGCATGTACACCGACCCGACCGTCACCGGCGCGTTGAACGTCTCGCCCGAGCGGCCGTCGCGCAGGTTGATCTTGCCGAACGGCGTGATGTTCGCGAGGCGCATCAGCTCCAGCGCCGCCGCGTTCACGTCCGCCTCGCTCTTCTTGCCGAGCATCCCGGCCAGCCCCGCCAGCTCCTGCTCGCGCAGGAGATCCGCCGGGTCGAGCGCCCGCCGCTTCTCGAGCTGCTTCACGGCAGCCTTTGCCTCGGCCTGGCGCACTGCCGTCTCCCCCTCGTCCGCCGTGATGGCCTCGTGCAGGCGGATCTGGTGGTCGAGCTCCACCTGCTCACGGGTCGCGAGCTCGCGCGCCGCCGTGCCCAGGAAGTCGCGGATGCGGGTGAACACGTCGCGCGTCTCCGGCGACACCCCGCGCGCGCCAAGGTCGTTGATCGAGGCGTCCTGCAGCAGGTCGGGCGCCTCCGAGACGGCGAGGCGATCCGGCTTGAGGTCGGACATCGCCTGCCGGATGTCGGCATCGGTGATCACCGGCGCCGACGGCAGGTCGAGCGCCTGTGCCGACCACGTGACCCCGGCCAGCTTCAGCAGCAGGCCGATCTCGCGCTCGTTCGTGCCCTGGAACACCGGCGTCTTCGCGTAGAAGCCGAGGATCTTCGCCGCCCACCCGAGGTGGGTCTCGAGGATCTGCCCGACGTTCATGCGCGACGGCACGCCCAGCGGGTTGAGCACGATGTCCACCGGACGCCCGTCCGGCAGGAACGGCATGTCCTCCTCCGGCACGATGCGGGCAACGATACCCTTGTTGCC
>JACDHQ010000144.1:311-6090 GCA_013820975.1 Gemmatimonadaceae bacterium | reverse complement strand
GGACTCCCCGTATCCCAGCCGACTGAGGCAGCAACGGCGTCGGACATGAAGTAGTGCCCGACGAACCCCCACCAGCTGCTCACGCCGATCCCGAGCACGAGGAGATAGGCCAGGATCGTTCGCAGCACCTCGGTACGATCGTGCAGCCGCCCGCGCTGCGCGAGATCCCCCATGGCAAGCAACGGGAGGCTCAGCCAGAAGGCGGTACCACCGACGGCCCAGCGAACGAGGAACGACACTCCCACGATGGGCAGGAGAAACGCGACGGCGCCCACGGCCCCCGAGGGCGGCAGCGCGAGCGGCTGCGGAAAGCGGAATGTCCGCGACGTGCGATGGCGCCACGCGTACAGCGCGATGCCGATGGCGCCCAGTGCGATGAGCCCGGAAAGCGGCATCGGTCCTTCGAATCCGCTGACCAGCTGCCGCGCGCACACCGCCGTGAGCCATGCAGAGCAGGCGACGGCGGCCATGAGGCGGGTCGGCCCGAAGAAGATGCACAGGCCGACGATGACCTCCAGCAGCCCGCCGAAGATCACGAGCACCGGATCCAGGCCAAAATGGGTCGTGCCCTCCCACGCGCCATTCAGCTTCGCCCCGCCGAGCGCGACGATCGCCAACCCGAACGGCGGGGAGAGCGCCTCCCACACCACCCAGCGGGCCGGCGCTCGGCGCGCCATCATTCCGCGCCCGCCGAGCCGGGGTCGTACTGATTCGCGAATGCGATGAGGCGCTCGCAGAGTGCGAGCAGCTGGGCACTCGCCTTCGGTCCCAGGAAGTCCTCGAGATCGCGATAGAACGCGCCCAGAGGCCCGGCCACCGTGGCGAGCATCGCTCGGCCCCTGGCGGTGAGACGGTGAATGACGATCCGGCGATCGGACGCCGACGGCTTTCGCGAGATCCACCGCTGCGCTTCGAGCTGGTCCATCATGCGCGTCACGTCGGGCGCGCGAGCCACGAGGCGCCTGCCGATGTCGGCGTGACTCAGCCCCTCGGCGCCCGCTCCGCGCAGCATGCGCAGCACGTGGTACTGCCGGGGGGACATCCCATGCTCGGCCAGGACGCGGCTCACCTGCGCACCGATGTCCCCGCTGGCGACGCCGAGGCCGATCACCAGTGCTTCGCCGGCGTCCAGCGCCCGCACGGATCCGATCCGCTTCTCGAGAGTTCCCGGCACCGGCCCCTCATTCGTTGTTGACAACAACTAATATGCCGTGCATCCTCTGGTGGCGCAAGCGGGCGAACCGCTGGTGATCATGCGACGGCCGCTGCACGCGGCCACCAACACCGAGGGCATTGTGAACATCCCGACCGTCATTCAGCTCGTCCTGGGTTCCATCCTCATCGGGGTCGGCGTGTTGAAGCTCGTCAAGGGCAAGTCGCTGGCAGGCAACGCCGGCATGGGCTGGATGCAGGACTTTTCCACGCGTGCCATCGCGGCCATCGGCATAGCCGAGGTCGTGGCTGGCGGCGCGATGCTCGGCGGGGCGCTGCTCACCAACCGTCATGCGTCGCTGCTGGGCGCCGGTGCCGGCGCGATCATAATGGCCGGTGCCGCCTACACACACCTTCGCCGCAAGGAGTACGGTGCGATGCTCCTTCCCGCCGTCCTGGGCGCGGCATGCCTGGTGATCGCCGCCCTGCTGCTGCGCGGCGAGCAATGATCGGAGGAGTCATGAATCGGTCTTCATTCTGGTCGATGTGGGCCGCGTCGCTTCCATCCGTGCTCCTTGCCATGTCATGGCCGCAGAGCGCCGCCGCGCAGATTCGAGAACCAGTTCCGGCCGCGGCAGCGGTGCGCACGTCCGATTGGCTCGCCGACTTCGCGCATCTCAAGGACGCATTGACGCGGGCGTATGCAAATCTCGACTGGGCGATCGAGCAGCGCGGAATGCGGCTCCCGGAGCTGGCACTGGCCACCGAGGCAGCAATCCGCCAGGCGCCGTCCGATTCCGGCGCGCGTGCAGTGATCGACGCGTTCCTGGGGGCGTTCGGCGATGGCCACTTGGAAGTGCGATGGGCGGCGAGGCCCGCGGCAACGTCGGTACCCAGCGCCAAGGACCCGGCCCCGCGGCCACTGTGCGCGCGCCTTGGGTACCAGCGTGCGCGCCGCGGAGGCGGCGTCCGCTTCGAGTTGCTCCCGGGGTTCCGGTGGCTGCCGTCTCCCGACAGTGTGTATTTCCCTGCCGGGATCATGGTCGATGGCGACGACCGGCTCGGTGTGCTTCGCATCGCCAGCTTTGAGGACAATATCCATCCCGAGCTGTGCGAGGCCGCCGCGCGCGGGCTCGGACTGCACGACGACGCCCCGTGCGATTCGGCCTGCGCGGCACGCGTACCACGCGACACCGGGAATCAGCTCACTGCCGCACTCGAGCGTCGGGTGGCCTCGCTGCAGGCGGCGGGCATCACGCGGTTGCTCGTCGACGTTACACGGAACGGTGGCGGTACGAACTGGGTCGAGGCGGCCGCGCGCACGCTGACGCCGGTCCCGTTGCGCGGGGCGCGCATGGGGTTCCTCCGCCATCCGCATTACGTGCGGAGCTTCGATGCGCAGATTGAGTCGCTGCGCCGCGACTCCGTCGCTGCGACCCCGCAGGCGCAGGCCCAGGTCGGACGGGCGCTCGTGACGCTGCGGCAGCAGCGGCGCGAGGCGGACAAGGCTTGCGACCGCTCGGCACTGTGGGAGGGGCGCCCGGCGTCATGCTCCCTCGTCGTCACCGAGCCACCGCGCTATTCCACAGGACTCGTGGCGTACGCGGAGCCCGGCACCGTCGATGCGGCGCCCCCGGGCTTCGCCCTCTTCTCGCCGGCCCGCTACCGATATCGAGAGGGCATGTACCGCGGTCCGCTTCTGGTCCTCATCGACGGCGGAACGGCGTCGGCCGCGGAGTATTTCACGGCGCTCGTCATGGACAACAGCGCGGGCGTCGTCGTCGGCGCACCGACGTACGGCGCGGGTTGCGGGTACACGAACGGAGGGATCCGCTTGGTCCTCCCACACAGTGGCGGGCGTGTGATGGTCCCGGACTGCGTGCGCCTGCGAGCAAGCGGATCGAACGAGGTCGAAGGGATCGCCCCTGACATGCCGGTCCCGTGGCGGCGGGCCGATACGCCGCTCCAGCGCGCACGACGCGTGTTCGACACGGTCTCGACCGCGCGGTGACGGCCGGTGTCGGACCCGGCCCTGCGTCCGCCCTGTTTCGTCTTCGAGTGCATCCGGATTCGCGATGAAGTCACGGCGATGCGGAATCCGGCGATCGCTCCAGCGCCTCGAGGCGCTGGTCCACCGTTCGCGCCAGCAGCACTTCCAGATGCGTCACGGGACACTCGGGATATCGGCTCTCCACCCGGCCGCCCTGGAGCAGCGCAACCGTGTCGCAGAAGCGCTCGAGCGACTCCAGCTCATGCGCCGAGAAGAGGACGAGCCGTCCCTCCGCGGCGGCGAGCCGAAGCAGGCGCCGGACGACGTGACGGCTTACCACGTCGAGCGCCTCGAAGGGCTCGTCGAGTACGAGCACCTGGCGGCGTTGGCTGAGCACACCAATCAGGGCGAGCTTCCGTCGCGTGCCGTACGAGTAGGAGTCGGTCACGTCGGCGAGCGGCACCTCGAGCGCCGCGGCGTGCCGGTGCGCCTCGTCGGTTACGGAGCCGCGCCCGAAGAGCTGCAGGGTTTCCTCCCCGGTCAGCCCGGGGTACAGCTCGAGCGACGCGGGGAGATACGCCACGTCGGTCCGCTGCAGGGCACGCGATTCGAGCTGCATCGTGCCGCCTCCGAGGGCAATGAACCCGAAGACCGCCTCGAAGAGCGTTGTCTTGCCGGCGCCATTGTGCCCGACGATCGCGTGCACCTGACGAAGCACTGCGCCCAACAGGAGCAGGGGCACGAGCAACACCAGCAGGAGGCCGCTCGACGCAAGGATCTTGTGCGCGAGGAACCGGCCGCCCGGCCGCCCCTGCGCATGCAACAGCAGCCATCCCTCGGACGGGGTCCAGAAGAAGCCGCACGCCAGGAGGGTAACGGCGATGGTGGTCGTGACGACCAGCCCGGGTGCTCCCGAACCAAGGGTTCCAAGAATGGCGAAAGCCGTAAGCGGCACGATAGCGCGCCGCAGCCCCGTCTTCCACTCCGGCACGGCGACAGGGATCCACGGGAACGTCCGTCGTACGGAGCGCTCCGGTGTCACACGTCGCGCCCCGATCGCGACCAGCGCAGTCACCGCGACCGCGATCGATGACAGCACGCCGTCGCGCGGAGCCGTCGCCGTGATGGCGATGAGCAGTGGCGAGGTGCAGATCAGCGCCTCCGTCACCCGCACCGACCAGGGCGCGCCGCCGAGGATCTCAACGAGACGTGCATCGCTCCGGCCGAGCGACGTCCCCGGCCAGAGCCGGAGCCGCTCGTGCGCTTCGAGACGCCGCCGGGCCATCAGGCGCAGGTCGACTTTGCCGAGTTCCGGCTGCCGTGGGGCAAGCGCTATGCGCTGGTCGTCGTGCTCGGCTACTCGCGACTGCTCTGGCTCAAGTTCTATCCGCGCCAGACGCTGGCGACGGTGATCAGCGGCCTGGAAGAGGCCTTCGCCTATTTCGGTGGCGTGCCGGCCGAGCTGCTCTTTGATCAGATGAAGGCGGTGATCGTGGAGGATCAGCGCGCCGCGGGCGGCAAGCTCCTGGAGAATCCGGAGTTCCTGCGCTTCGCGGCGCACTGGGGCTTCCGCATTCGCGCCTGCCGTCCGTATCGCGCGAAGACGAAGGGGAAGGTCGAGCGGCCGATCCGCTACATCCGCGGCAATTTCTTCTACGGGCGCGAGTTCATCGGCGATGCGGATCTCGATGCGCAGCGGCTCACGTGGCTCGATGCGGTCGCCAATCAGCGGATGCACCGGACGACGCAGTGCATCCCGCGGGTGCGGTTCGAGACCGACGAAGTGCAGCACCTGCAGCCGCTGGCGGCGCAGCCGTATTGTCCGCTCGTGCTGCCCGTCGCGCGGACGACGCGACGCACGGTCCCGCACCTGCTGGCCCCGACCGTCCCAAGCATCGTGGTGGAGCGGCGCGGCCTCGCCAGCTATCGGCAGCTCGTCGAGGAGGTGGCATGATGAAAGCGGCGCCCTCACGGCGCGATCACCTGCGCGCGCAGCTCGCCGACCTCAAGATGCCCGGGGCGCTCGAAGCGCTCGATGAGATCCTCGCCGGCCTCGATGGCGGGACGCTCACCGCCCCCGCCGCGCTGGACGCCCTGCTGCAGGCACAGATCGCGCTCCGCAATCATCGCCGGCTCGACGCCGCCATGCGCTCCTCGCGGCTCCCGGACGTGAAGACGCTCGCCGACGTCGACTTCTCCTTTCAGCCGTCGGTCAAACGCGAGCAGCTCGGGCCGGTCGCCCTGCGATGCAGGGCAGCCGGCCGACAGCCTGCACACCCTGGGCTTTCTCGAGCGGAAGGAGAATGTCGTCCTCCTCGGGCCTCCGGGCGTCGGCAAGACGCACCTGGCGATCAGTCTCGCCATCGCCGCCGCAGAGAGCGGCCGTCGCGTGTACTACGGCACGCTCGGTGACCTGATCACGTCACTCGAGGAGGCGAGCCAGGCCGGGCGCCTGCTGCACCGAATGAAGACGCTCAGCTTTCCCTCGCTCCTGATCGTCGACGAGATCGGCTACCTCCCGATCAGCCGCACCGGCGCCATGCTCTTCTTCCAGCTCATGTCCCGCCGCTACGAGCACGCCTCGACCGTGCTGACGTCCAACAAGGGATTTGAGGAGTAGCCGGATGCCCTGCGTAG
>JACDHQ010000144.1:0-301 GCA_013820975.1 Gemmatimonadaceae bacterium | reverse complement strand
TCAACATCCGAGGCAACAGCTACCGCATGCGGCATCATGCCGAACTCCAACGCGCCCTGGGATCTCCCCGTCAGGCCACCCGTCCTGACACCCCACCGCGGTCCCGCTCACGCCGGGAGACTACGGCGACCTGACGGCCCGCCCCCACCCCCGCCCAGAGTGTGCAATTCTGGCCGGTGAAAGTGTGCAATTCTGTTCCGGTGTTGACACGGGCTCGAAACACTGAACGGGTTCGCCAGCTGTGGCTTGTCCGCCCCCTTCGCTGTACTTCAAGCTGGACGGTTGCTTCGGCTCCCGCTTC
>JACDHQ010000143.1 GCA_013820975.1 Gemmatimonadaceae bacterium | reverse complement strand
ACGCCCGGGCCGTCTGGGACTTTCCGCGCGACGGTGGCCCCGTGCTCCTCGCATTCGGGGGCAGCCAGGGTGCTCGGGCGCTCAACGACGCGCTCGCAGGCTGGCTCTCGCGTGAGGACGTGCCGCACAACCTCCACGTCATCTGGGCAACGGGGAAGGGCGGCTACGACGACTACCGCCAGTTCGAGGGAGAGCGCGTTCGCGTGCGTCCGTACCTCTCACCGATGACCGACGCGTATGCGGCCGCCGACATCGCGATCGCCCGCGCCGGCGCGATGGGCACGGCCGAGCTGTGTGCGTGGGGCATTCCCGCGATCCTCATCCCGCTTCCGACGGCCGCGGCCGATCACCAGTCGGTCAACGCCGATGCGCTCGCCCGCGCCGGTGCGGCGCTGCACATCCCGCAACGGGAGCTCACGGCCGACCGGCTCGACCGCGAAATCCGCCGCCTGCTCGAGGAGCCGGCCATGCGCGAGCGCCTCGCGGCGGGCGCACGCTCGCGGGCACGTCCCGATGCCGCACGCGTGATCGCCCGACGCCTGCGCGCCCTTGCGGACGACGCAGCGACGGCCGTCGGCACGCGATGAGCAGCGGCGCGCCCCGCCGATTCACGCGAGCGCGAGCCACCCGTATATTCCGCAGCACATGACACTCCTCGACACCGCCGACAACCGTCCGGTCCACTTCGTCGGCGTCGCCGGTGCCGGCATGAGCGCGCTCGCCGAGCTGTTCGTGCGACGCGGGGTGCAGGTCACGGGATGCGACGCGTATCCCACCGGCGTCGAGGACCTTCGCCGGCTCGGCGTGACGATCGACATCGGTCACGATCCCGCACACCTTGCCGGCGCGCGCGCCGTGGTGGTCACGTCGGCGGTCCCGCCCAACCATCCCGAGCTGCGCGCCGCGCGGGAGCTCGGCATCCCCGTGGTGAAGCGTGCGCAGGCGCTCGGGGACGTCACGGCGGGCCGCGACTGCGTGGCGGTCGCCGGCACGCACGGCAAGACCACGACGACCGTGCTCACCGCCGAGGCGCTCGCAGCGGCCGGCCGCGATCCGACAGCGGTCGTCGGCGGGCGCGTGTCGGTATGGGGGGGCAACCTGCGCCCGGGGAGCGACCAGCTGTACGTCGTCGAGGCCGACGAGTATGACCGCTCCTTCCTCACGCTCTTCCCGACCGTGGCGATCGTGACGAACGTCGAGGCCGACCATCTCGACATTTATGCCGACCTCGAGGACATCCGCAGGACCTTCGGAGAGTTCCTGGGCCATGCGCGGCACATCGTCCTCTGTGCCGACGATGCGGGTGCCAACTCGCTGCCGATGCCCAGCGGCGCCGAGATCATCCGGTACGGCACGCGTTCCCCCGATGCGCGACTCGTCGCGACCGACATCGAGCAGCGCGATGGCGGCCAGCGCATGCAGGTGGTGCATGACGGCGAGCCGCTGGGCCCACTCACCCTCCGCGTGCCGGGGCGCCACAACCTGCACAATGCGCTCGCCGCGGTCGGGGCGGGGCTGGCAATGGGACTCACGCTCGACGCGATGCGAGCGGGGCTCGAGGGCTTCGGCGGCGTGACGCGACGGTTCGAGCGAGTGGGCGAGGCCGGCGGCGTGCTCGTCATCGACGATTACGCGCACCATCCTACGGAGGTCGTCGCCACGATCGAGGCGGCCCGCGCGGCGTTCCCCGAGCGAAGGCTGGTCACGGCCTTCCAGCCGCACCTGTACTCCCGGACCCGCGATTTCCAGGCGGAATTCGGCGCCGCCCTCGTCCCGGCCGACGCCGTGTTCCTCTGCGAGATCTACGGGTCGCGCGAGCAGCCCATCGATGGCGTGGACTCGGGGTTGGTGGCTGCCGCGATGGAGCGTGCCGGACAGGGCCCCGCATGGCGTGGCGAGCGGACCGAACTCGCCGCGGCGATCGCGGCGGCCGCCGCCCCAGGCGACATCGTGGTGCTGATGGGCGCGGGGGACATCACGCGCACCGGCCCGGAGCTGCTCTCCCTGCTGGGCGGCGCGTGACGGCCGACGCCCCGGAGTCGAAGCGCCGGCGACTGCCGTGGCGCCTCATCGCCGGCGTTCCGATCGTCCTCATGCTGGTTGCATCGCCATGGTGGGCCCCCCGGGCCGCCGCGAAGCTGGCGTTCTTCCGGGTTCGCCGGGTCGAGATCGTCGGGACCCAGTACATTCCCGCCGGTGACATCCTCCGTCGCTTGAACGTCGATACGACGCATTCCGTGTGGGACCCGCCGGCGCCGCTCGAGGCGCGGCTGGCTCACCACCCGGAGGTCCGGTCGGTTCGCATCCGGCGCCGCTTGCCAGGAACGCTCGTGGTGGAGATCGTTGAAAGCCTCCCGGTCGCGCTCGTCCCGACGCCGGGCGGCCTTCGCGCCTACGACGAACGCGGGATGCTGCTGCCCGTGGATCCCGCGCGAGTGGACATCGATGCGCCGGTGCTCGCACGCCGAGACACGGCACTGCTTCGGCTGCTCGGCGAGCTGCGGCGCGATGCGCCGTCCGTGTATGCGCGTGTCAGTGAGGTGCGACGGGTGGCGCGCGGGGACGTGTGGATGCGGGTGGCGAGCCTGCCGGTGCTCGCGGCCAACGACGTGACCATTGACCGGCTGCTCGAGCTCGACCCCGTTGCGCAGGATCTCGCCCGCCGTCAGCTCCGCCCCGCGGAGCTCGACCTTCGTTTTCGTGACCAGGTGATCGCCAGACTGCAATGAACCCCGAACGCCTCGTCGCCGGGCTCGATCTCGGGTCGGCCAAGACTACTGCCATCATCGCCGAAGTCGTCGGCGACCTGCCGAAGCACCCGGCCATCAAGGTCCTGGGGGTCGGCCAGGCGCGCACGACCGGGATGCGGCGCGGCGTGGTCTCCGACATCGAGGAGACGACCCGGTCGATCCGCAAGGCGCTGCAGGACGCGGAGCGGATGGCCGGCGCGCAGGTCCAGGAGGTGTACGTCGGCATCGCGGGCGAGCACGTGAAGGCGATGATCTCCAAGGGCATCGTCGCCATCGCCCACGACGAGATCCAGCGCTCGGACGTGGAGCGCGCGAACGAGGTGGCGCGCGCCCAGGCCATCCCGCAGGACCGCGAGCTGCTGCACGCGATCCCCCAGGAGTACGCCGTCGACCGCGACACCGGCATCCGCGACCCCATCGGGATGAGCGGCACGCGGCTCGAGGTGGAGATGTATCTCGTCACGATCGGCAGCTCGCCGGCGGTCAACCTCCGCAAGTCGGTGGAGCGTGCGGGCTACCGGGTGAAGGAGCTCGTGCTCGAGTCGCTCGCCAGCGCGCTCGCGACGCTCACCGAGGACGAGAAGGAGCTCGGCGTCGCGCTCGTGGAGATGGGCGCCGGCACGACCGACCTCGCGGTCTTCCACGAGGGCAAGATCCGGCACCTCGCCACCATCGGCTTCGGCGGCAATGCCGTCACCAGCGACATCGTGCACGGGCTCGGGGTGACGCAGGCCGACGCCGAACGGCTGAAGGAGCGCTATGGCTGCGCCTACGAGCCGCTCGTCGACCCGAGCGACGTGATCCAGCTCCCGAGCACCGTCGCCCAGGGGGACCGGCAGATCCCGCGCGAGCTGCTGGCGCACATCATCCACCAGCGGATGGACGAGATCTTCGAGCACGTCGCCCGCGAGGTGCAGGACGCAGGGTATGCGGGCCGGCTCAGCGCCGGCGTGGTACTCACGGGCGGGGCGGCGGCGGTGCAGGGGGCAGCGGAGCTGGCGAGCGACGCGTTCGGGACCGGCGTGCGGGTCGGCGTGCCGTCCGAGCGGCTCAGCGGGCTCAGTGACTCCGTGGAGGCGCCGCGCTTCGCGACGGTCGCCGGCCTCGCGCAGTACGCGGCACACCGGCTGGCCCTCGGCGCGTCGGGGTCGTCGGCGCGAAAGCTCCAGCTCGGGGGCGGGGGAGTGGACAAGCTGGTGCAGCGGCTGAAGTTCTGGCTGCAGGATTTCTATTGACCCGCTAGTCCGCCATCGGCAGCCCATTTCGATATCAACATCAAAAATCTGCTGGCTCGTCGGAAGAATGTTGATAAGTGGGGCCGGACGATCGATGTAATTTTTTGCCGGATCGATCGTCCAGACGAAGGGTGGCCTGAATCGGCGGACGCACCTATATTCTGCCCTCGATTCACCAAGCGTGACGAAGCCATCGTCGTCACGTTCCCACCACTCGATCGTCTGCAGGGCAACCGGCACCTACTGGTTATCCACAAACCAGCGTTCCGGACGGAGCCCTCCCACCTTTGCAGTCCCGGGATCGTCCTCAATGATCTTCGAGTTCGAAGAGAGCGCGACTCAGAACGCCCGCATGAAGGTCGTTGGCGTCGGCGGCGGTGGCGGCAATGCCGTCAACCGCATGATCGACGAACGGCTCGAGGGCGTGGAGTTCATCTCCGTCAATACGGATGCCCAGGCGCTCCTCAGCTCGAAGTCCGACCTGAAGGTCCAGATCGGGAAGAAGCTCACGCGCGGGCTCGGCGCCGGTGCGCGCCCCGAGATCGGGCGGCAGGCGATCGAGGAGAATCGTGACGAGGTGCTGCGCGCGCTGAGCGGCGCGGACCTCGTGTTCATCACGTGCGGCATGGGCGGCGGCACCGGCACCGGTGCCGCACCCGTCGTCGCGGAGCTCGCGCGGGAAGCCGGCGCGCTCACCGTCGGCATCGTCACGCGGCCCTTCCTGTTCGAGGGACGCAAGCGCATGCGCCAAGCGGAGACGGGCATCGCCGAAATGCGCAAGAACGTGGACACGATGATCGTCGTGCCGAACGAGCGGCTGCTCGCCGTCGTCGGCAAGGGGATCCCGTTCCAGGACGCGCTCAAGAAGGCTGACGAGGTGCTGCTGCATGCGACGCAGGGCATCTCGTCGCTGATCAGCGTCACGGGCCTCGTGAACGTGGACTTCGCGGACGTGCGCACGGTCATGCAGGCGGGCGGCTCGGCCCTCATGGGCACGGGCATCGGCCGCGGCGAGAATCGCGCAGTCGAGGCGGCGCAGCAGGCGATCGCGTCGCCGCTGCTCGACAACGTCAGCGTCTCGGGCGCGACCGGCGTGCTGGTGAACATCACCGGCGGCGCCGACCTCACGCTCGGTGAAGTGCACCAGATCAACGAGATCATCCACGACGCCGTGGGGGACGACGCCGAGATCATCTTCGGCGCCGTGCACGAGCCGGCGATGCAGGGTGAGATCCGCGTGACCGTGATCGCCACCGGCTTCGACCGGCAGATCCAGCCGGGGTACATCTCGGCGGCTGCTCCCGAGCCGCAGGCCTCCACCGTCGCCCTTCCCAAGGGCGCACCGGTCATTCCATTCCCGGGCAACCGCCCGGCGCGGTCGGCTACCACTCCCGCCGCCCGCCCCGCTCCCCAGGGTACCGACATCCCGCGCGCACCTCGCAGCAGCTCGCCCGACCGTGCGCCGTCGCAGGATCTCACCGACATGGAGATCCCGACGTTCATTCGGAGACAGATGGATTGAAGTTCACTCGCGCCCGTACCGCCACCTACGCCGCGATCGGCCTCCTCGCCGTCGTCGCGCTGCGCTTCACCCCCGCGCTGCCCGAACGTGAGGGCGGCTCGGTCATGCAGCAGGGCACCCCGGCCGACGCAGCCGGACCGGTGCTGCCCGAGTGGTTCGAGCGCGAGGACACGCTGGGCCGCGGCGAGACGCTGAGCGGACTGTTCGAGCGGGCGGGGTTGCCGCCGGCGACCGTGCGCGAGGCGCTGCGCGCCGCCGACGTCGATGCTCGCCGGGTGCCGGCTGGGCTGCGGGTGCGGACGCGCCGCAGTGCGCATCCCGATTCGGCGCCGAGCGAGGTCGTGCTGCAGCTGGCGATCGACCGCCTCGTCCGCCTTCGCCTCACGGCGACCGGCTGGGCCGGCGCCGAAGAACGGATCCCGTGGACGACCGACACCGTGATCGTCGCCGGCTCGATCGAGTCGTCGCTGTACGAGGCGACGCGCACGGCCGGCGAGACCCTCCTCCCCGGCGGGGCCCGCACCGAGCTGGCGTGGAAGATCGCGGACATCTTCGAGTATCGCGTGGACATGAGCCGCGACCTGCGCAAGGGCGACTCCTTCCGCGCGATGGTGGAGCGG
>JACDHQ010000142.1 GCA_013820975.1 Gemmatimonadaceae bacterium | reverse complement strand
GATGTACACGACCGTAGAAGGCGTCGAGCGTCGCCGCCGCCGTCGGGCTCGTGGCGAAGGTGGCGACGAGCCAGGCCACCGTCGTCACTGCGACGACGAAGAACAGGTTCTCCGGGAATGGCGCGCTGAAGCCGGGAATCTCCACTCCGAACGGCCGCAGCAGCAGCGCGGCCACGGCCAGCATGATCGGGACGATCGTCGCCGTGAGTTCGCTCCAGGCGTTGATCCGCCACCAGTACCACCGGAGGATCAGCACGAGACCGAGTCCGGCCGATGCCGTGAGGATCAGTCCCCAGGCGCCCGCGATGGTGTCGAGCTGGGACGTCACGAAGATCCCGATGATCGCGAGCAGGAAGGTGACGATGCGCGACACGCGGACGTAGTAGCGCTCGTCGCCGTCGGGGCGCACGAACCGGCGCCAGAGGTCGTTCACGAGGTACGACGTGCCCCAGTTGAGCTGGGTGGAAATCGTGCTCATGAATGCCGCCAGGAACGCCGCGAAGAGCAGGCCGATCAGCCCCACCGGCAGCACGTCACGCATCACCATCACGAATCCCTCGCGCGGCACCGCAAGGTTCGGGTACATCACCGTCGATGCCAGGGCCACGATGATCCACGGCCACGGGCGCAGGCAGTAGTGCGCGATCGTGAACCAGAGCGCCGCGAACATCGCATGGCGTTCGTCCTTGGCGCTCATCATCCGCTGCGCGACGTATCCGCCGCCGCCCGGCTCCGCGCCCGGGTACCAGCTCGACCACCACTGCACCCCCACGTAGGCGACGAACGCCAGCGGCGTCAGCGCGAGGATGCCGGCTGTCTGCGCTGCGTCACCAATCGTCGGCAGCAGGCGCAGCGTCTCGGGGGGCACCTTGGCGCGGAGGCCGGCGAGCCCGCCGATCTCCGGCCGGTCGAGCACCATGTACGCCAGGATGAACGTCCCCACCATCGCGATGGCGAACTGGAACACGTCCGTCACCACGACGCCCCAGAGCCCCGAGATGAGCGAGTACACCGCGACGATGAGCACCATGCCGGCCACCAGGGCCAGCGCGGGGCTCATCTCCATGAGGCCGAGCACGTTCACGCTGCCCGCCGCCAGACGCGGGAAGAGCACCGTCAGCACCGTCTCCATCGCCAGCGACACCCAGCCGATGATGATGCAGTTCATCAGCAGGCCGAAGTACACCGCCTTGATGCCGCGCAGCGCGGCCGCCGGCTTGCCGGCGTAGCGCATCTCCACGAACTCCACGTCCGTCATCACGCCGCTGCGGCGCCAGAGCTTCGCGAAGAAGAACACGGTGAGGATGCCTCCCGCCACCGCGTTCCACCAGAGCCAGTTGCCGGCGATGCCGTTCTGCGCCACGAGCTCGGTCACGGCGAGCGGCGTGTCGGCCGCGAAGGTCGTCGCCACCATGCTGGTCCCGGCCAGCCACCACGGCATGTTGCGGCCGCCGAGGAAGAATTCCGACGTACCGCTGCTCGAGCGCTTGTAGTAGTACGCGGCGATCCCGAAGGAAACGACGAAGTAGACCGCGACGATCAGCCAGTCGATGAGTGCGAAGGTCATTGGCGCGGCGTGGTGGGAAGGGTGATGGGAGCGCCGATTGCGGCGAGCACGCCGTCGGCAAGGGCCGTGCGCACGCGTCCGACACGCGGGTTGTTGCGCGTCGGGTTCACGCGGTTGCTGAGGAGGATGACGAACACGTCGTGCTCAGGGTCCATCCAGATCGACGTGCCGGTGAAGCCGGTGTGGCCGAAGGTGCGCTCCGACACCCGGGTGCCGGCCGAGCTGCCGCGCGATGGCTTCTGCCACCCGAGCGCACGGTCGGCACGCTGCCGCGCGGTGAACTGCCCGATCGTTTCCGGCGCCAGGACTCGTGTGCCGTCGAGCGCCCCGCCGTTCAGGTACATGCGGGCGAAGCGCGCAAGGTCATGGGCGGTGCTGAAGATGCCGGCGTGCGCGCTCACCCCGCCGAGGTAGTACGCCCGTTCGTCGTGCACCTTGCCATGGACCTTCCCGCCGCGCAGCGAGTCGACCTCCGTGGGCGCGATCCGCGGCAGCCACGCGCCCGGCGGGTTGTAGCGCGTGGACGCCATGCCGAGGGGCTCGAACACGTGGCGCACGACATACGCGTCCAGTGGCTCGCCACTCACACGCTCCACGATCCGCCCGAGGAGGTACGCACCCAGATCGCTGTAGACCATTGTGTCGCCGGGCGCCCACGTCAGCGGCTCCGCCATGATCAGCGTGGCGATCGAGTCGGCGCGCGTGGTGATGCGGTCATACGCGCGGAAGGCCGGAAGTCCCGAGGCGTGCGTGATGAGGTGCCTGACGGTCACGCGGTGCTTGTCCCGCCCGGTCCACTCGGGCAGGTAACGCTGGGCAGGCGCGTCGAGCTCCATCCGCCCCGACTGCACGAGCTGCATGATGGCCGTCGTCATTCCCATCACCTTCGTCAGCGAGGCGACATCCCAGACGGTGTGGTCGTCCACCAGCGTCCTGTTGCCCCAGTCGGTTGTGCCGACCGCGACGGTCGCGAGGATGCCGGCGCCCCGCCCCGCGACGGCGATGCCCCCCGGGAACGCGCTGTCGGCGAGCGCGCGGCGCATCACCTGTCGCATCGTGTCCTCGATCGACCGCGACAGCATGGGATCGAGCGTGGGCCCAGGGGCGGGGGTGGCGGCCACCCGGGCCGTGGCGGGCACACCTCCCGCAGCGGGCGGCGTTGCAGCGGGGTCCGGGGCGCGCGGCGTGCCTTCAGGCGCGCGGCAGCCGAGAAGCAGGGCAGGGATGACGATCCTGCGAGACACGGCAATGGGCATCGGATGGTTGCTCGGGTGGCCAGGCGGACCGCGCAAACATACACATCATGCAGCACGCCCGCAGGAGTGGCGAGCTCGTGAAGCATGGGACTTGCACCCCGATCATGCAATCGACGATTCCGAGGCGCAGCCTCACCCCCCAGCTCCCCTGCGAATGCGTCCATCAACCCTGCTGTCCGGCACGGCGCTCGTGCTCCTGGCTGCCTGTGGGCCACGTCAGGTCGAGGTGCGGACGGCGGCAGACCTGCCCCCCGAGGCGGCCGTGCTGCTCGAGAACACGCTCGCCCAGGCGGTCAACGTCTACGTCGTAGACGGCAGCAGCGAACTGTTCCTTCGTCAGGTCGGGGCGGGACGGACGGTCCGGCTCCCTGTCCGTGGTGTCCCCGGCGGGCGACGGGTCACACTGCGGGCGACGACGCGCGACGGCGCACGCACCTACAACCGCGAAGGCGTCGTGCTCGATGGAACCTACAGTTGGAGGCTTCCCTGATCGCGTGCGGCGGACCCATGCGCCCGGTTGCTGGAAGTCATAGCGGCCAATACCTTTCCGGGGCCGGAGACCATCTCCGGCCCTTTGTTTTTTCACCCCTCCGCCGCCGCAGAGGAGCTTGCGCCTGCCCGCCTTGATGCGCCCCGCCGCATGACGATGCTCCCCGAACGGGTCAAGGACGGCTTCCTCCGCATCATCGATCCGGTTGCGAACTGGCTCGTCCGGAAAGGGGTGCACCCCAATACGATCACGGTCGTCGGCACGCTGTGCACCGTGACGGGCGGAGTCATTTACGGCACGGGGCACATCAGGACCGCCGGGTGGTTCATCGGCCTGACGGCGCTGTTCGACGTGCTCGACGGCACCGTCGCGAGGCGCTCGGGGAAGAGCTCCCAGTTCGGCGCATTTCTCGATTCGTCGCTCGACCGGCTCGCCGACGGTGCCGTGATGGCCGGGCTGGCGACCTTTTACGCCCTCAACTCCACACACCGCAGCATTCCGATGCTGGTCGTTTGCCTGGCCGGGCTGATCGGTGCGTACATGACTTCCTACACCCGGGCCCGCGCCGAGGCACTCAACATCGAGGTCAAGGACGTCGGCCTGTTGCAGCGCCCCGAACGCGTGGTGCTGCTGTCGGCTCCGCAGGCGCTCTTCGGCCTTACCCTCGGCGGCTGGGTCCTGGCCGCCATCATCGTGCTGCTGACCGTCAGCGCCTGGATTACCGTGATCCAGCGCGTGATGCATGTCCATGCGGCTTCGCAGTCTGCCGCGGACCCGCGGGTCGCCGCCGGGGACAGCCTCCCCGGTGCGCGCTCGCAGCCCGTGGCGTGACTTCCATTGCTCAAAGGAGAGTAAGTTCGTGCAGGGTTCCGCTTCCACCGCCCACCAGCCGCCGCGTCCCGCCACCGGCAAGCTTGGCATCCTGACGCCCGGCCTCGGCGCCGTCGCGACGACGTTCATCGCCGGCGTCGAGAGCGTCCGCCGCGGGCTCAGCGCCCCCATCGGCTCGCTCACCCAGATGGCGACGATTCGCCTCGGGAAGCGCACCGACGGCCGGTCTCCCCTGATCAAGGACTTCCTCCCGCTCGCGAGCCTCGACGACATCGTGTTCGGCGCGTGGGATCCGATCGCCGACGATGCGTACACGGCGGCAAAGAAGGCCGGCGTGCTCGAGGATCGCGACCTCGAGCCGATCGCCGACTTCCTCAAGGGCATCGTGCCGATGCCGGCGGTGTTCGAGAACAAGTACGTCACGCGCCTGCACGGCGAGAACGTCAAGAAGGGGAAGACGAAGCGCGACCTCGCCGAGCAGCTCCGGCAGGACATGCGCGACTTCAAGGCGAAGCACGGGTGCGACCGCCTCGTGATCGTGTGGTGTGCCTCGACCGAGATCTACATCAAGCCGGGGCCGCAGCACGCCACGATCGAGCAGTTCGAGAAGGCGATGGACGACAACGACGACGCGATCTCGCCATCGATGCTCTACGCCTGGGCTGCCATCATGGAAGGGGTGCCGTACTGCAACGGCGCGCCGAACCTCGCGGTCGACACGCAGGCGCTCCTCCAGCTGGCCATCGACAAGGGCGTGCCGGTGTCGGGCAAGGACTTCAAGACCGGCCAGACGTGGATGAAGACCATCGTGGCGCCGGGCCTCAAGGCGCGCATGCTCGGGCTCGAGGGGTGGTACTCCACGAACATCCTCGGCAATCGCGATGGCGAGGTGCTCGACGATCCGGCATCGTTCAAGACGAAGGAGGAGTCGAAGCTCTCCGTCCTGCACACGATCCTGCAGCCCGAGCTGTACCCGGCGCTGTACAAGGATTTCTCGCACGTCGTGCGGATCAACTTCTATCCGCCGCGCGGTGACAACAAGGAAGGCTGGGACAACATCGACATCCGTGGGTGGATGGGCTACCCCATGCAGATCAAGATCAACTTCCTCTGCCGCGACTCCATCCTTGCGGCACCGCTCGTGCTCGACCTGGCGCTCCTCTCCGACTTCGCGCACCGCGCGGGGATGAAGGGGATCCAGGAGTGGCTGTCCTTCTACTACAAGAGCCCGATGGCCGCGGCGGGGCTGCAGCCCGAGCACGACCTGTTCATCCAGCAGACGAAGCTCAAGAACACGATGCGGCACCTCATGGGCGAGGAGCAGATCACGCACCTCGGCCTCGAGTACTACCAGAGTTGAGGGAGGGGCGCCCGGTGTTCGAACGATTCCGGCGTTGCTGGCGGCTCGCCGGCGTGGCTCTCGCCGCGCCGGCGCTCGTTGCCGGCTGTTCGCGCGAGGCGGGGAACCAGCAGCTTCGCTACACGAGTGCGACGTACTACTTCACCGTCGAGGCGGACCAGCTGCCGCCGCCGGCGCGTGAGCCGATCCGCTACACCGTCCTCGTGCGCGACCGCGAGTCGCGGCAGCCGATCGAGACCGGCGAGGGACAGATCTACTCCTCGAATCGTGACGGCGCCCAGACGTGGGATGGCCTCGAAAAGGGGCAGGCGGTCGGTACCTACCATGGCACCCTCAACTTCGTGACGTCCGGGCAGTGGGCCGTCGCCATCCGCTTCCGCCGCGACTCGACGGCGCGCCTCGAGAAGGTGGAGTGGATGCAGGACGTGCTCGGCGAGCGCCAGACCGGAGTTCCCTGATGCGCCACTTCTACCGCAGCCACCTCACGCCGGCCGAAGTCCTTGTGCAGGCGGACGCCTTCTTCCCCGGCATCGGCCTCGCCCAGGTGGACACCGCGGCGCGCACGCGCACCTACCGCGGCCCCCTCGGCACGCTGAAGCTCGTGATCAAGGCCGAGGGCGGGCACTACACCTTCGTCGAGGCCAACAC
>JACDHQ010000141.1 GCA_013820975.1 Gemmatimonadaceae bacterium | reverse complement strand
GCATTCCAGCCGCGGGCGTTTGCGCGTCGTGCGGCTCGCACCGTGCGCCGCCGCTCGGTACTCAGCCAGTTCATGATCGGGCTCACGTACCTCGCGGCATTCCTCGCCATGGTCCCGCTCGTGCTCATCCTCGGTGACCTGCTGGTGAAGGGCGCGGGTGCGATCTCGATCGACTTCTTCACGCAGATGCCGAAGCCGATCGGCGAGCCTGGCGGTGGCATGGCGAACGCCATCGTCGGGACGCTGATCCTCGTGGGGATCGCGTCGGCGATCGGCCTGCCGGTGGGCATCGGGGCCGGGTTGTACCTGGCCGAGTTCCGGGCGACGCGGCTGGCCACGACCGTCCGGTTCCTTGCCGACGTCCTCAACGGGTTGCCATCGATCGTGATGGGGATCTTTGCGTGGCAGATCCTGGTGCGGCCATTCGGGAGGTTCTCTGCGCTCGCGGGCGGCGTCGCGCTCGGCGCCATGATGATCCCGTTCGTCACCCGGACCACCGAGGAGATGGTGCGCACCGTGCCCAACGCGTTGCGCGAGGCGGCGCTGGCGCTGGGATATCCGCGGTGGCGCGTGTCGCTCACGATCGTGCTGCGCACCGCGCTGGCGGGCATCGTGACTGGCGCACTCGTCGCGGTGGCGCGCATCGCCGGCGAGACGGCGCCGCTGCTCTTCACCGTGCTCGGCAATCCCTACTGGTCCATCAACCTGCGGGAGCCGATCGCGGCGCTGCCGCTGCAGATCTTCACCTATGCCACGACCCCGTACGACGAGTGGCGGCGGCTTGCGTTCGCCGGCTCGCTGGTCCTCATCTCCCTCATCCTCGTCATCAGCATCGTTGCGCGCCTGGCCATCGGCAAGCGTCACGGCGGCGGGGGAGACTGACGTGGCCACTGCCGCCATGCCGCCCGCATCGCCCGCCATCGCCATTGCGACGCTGCACGCGTATTTCGGGGCGGCGCACGCGGTGCGCGCCGTGTCGCTGGACGTGCAGGAGCACGAGGTCACGGCGATCATCGGCCCGTCGGGCTGCGGCAAGTCGACGCTGCTGCGGTGTGTCAACCGGATGCACGAAACGGTGCCGGGCGCCCGGGTCACCGGCTCGGTGCAGCTGGGCGGCCTGGATGTCTACGGTCCCGGCACCAACGCGATCGCCGTCCGCCGGCACATCGGCATGGTATTCCAGCGCCCGACGCCCTTCCCCACCATGTCGATCCGCGAGAACGTGGCGGCCGGGCTGAAGGTCGCCCGCAACGGGGCCAGGCCGTCGCGAGGCGACGTGGCCGACATCGTGGAACGCGCGCTGCAGCGGGCCGCGCTGTGGGAGGAGGTCAAGGACCGCCTCGGCACGCCGGCCACGGGATTGTCCGGCGGCCAGCAACAGCGGCTGTGCATCGCCCGCGCCCTCGCGACCGAGCCCTCGGTCATCCTGCTCGACGAGCCGACGGCCTCCCTCGACCCGATCAGCACGCAACGCGTCGAGGAGCTCGTGTACGACCTCCGCCGGCACATGACCGTCCTCATCGTGACGCACAACATGCAGCAGGCGGCGCGCGTGTCCGATCGCACGGTGTTCATGCTGGCGGGAGAGCTCATCGAGACGGCCCCGACGCGCACGTTGTTCACCGCGCCGTCGGACTCGCGGACGGAAGCGTACATCACGGGGAGGTTCGGGTGAGCATCACGCCGAACTTCATTCCAGCCGCGCGCGACCTGCCCGACAATCCCGAGGGAGTGCCGGGCGCCGAAGGCGCCATTTCCGCCCGGGAGTTCCGCTTCTGGTACGGGAAGACGCAGGCGCTGCACGACATCACGCTCGACATCGCGCCGCGCTCCGTCACCGCGCTCATCGGGCCGTCGGGATGCGGCAAGTCGACATTCCTCCGGTCGATCAATCGCCTGAACGAATTGATCGTGGGGACGCGTCATGGCGGGGAAATCCTGCTCGACGGGGAGAACATCTACCGCCGGGAGCTGGACGTGGTCGCGCTCCGGCAGCGCGTCGGCATGGTGTTCCAGCGATGGAATCCCTTCCCCAAGTCGATCTACGACAACGTGTCGTACGGGCCGCGCATCAATGGCGTGCGCAAGCGGCAGGAGCTCGATGAGATCGTGGAGGGCTCACTGCGGCGGGCCGCGCTGTGGGATGAAGTGAAGGACCGCCTGCGCTCGAGCGCGCTCACGCTCTCGGGCGGACAGCAGCAGCGGCTGTGCATCGCCCGGGCGCTGGCGAACGATCCCGAGGTGCTGCTGCTCGACGAACCGGCGAGCGCGCTCGACCCGATCGCGACGCAGCGCATCGAGGAGCTGGTCTACGAACTGAAGAACGAACTCACCATCGTCATCGTGACGCACAACCTGCAGCAGGCGGCGCGCATCTCCGACCGAACGGTCTTCTTCTACCTCGGCCGCCTGGTCGAGGCCGGACCGACGGAGCGGATGTTCACCAGCCCGCGCGACGCGCAGACCGAGGCGTACCTCACCGGGAGATTCGGATGAGTCCAGACGCACCATTTCGCCATTTCCATGACCAGCTGGCCGACCTCAAGCGGCGGCTGCTCGAGATGTCCGAGCGCGCCGAGGCGCTGATCGACATGTCGGTCGAGGCATTCAACGACCAGGACCTGGAGAAGGCCGAAGCCGTCATCGCCGCCGACCACGATCTCGACCAGATGGAGATCGAGATCGAGGAGCAGGCCATCGAGCTGCTGGCCCTGCAGCAGCCGATGGCCCGCGACCTCCGGTTCATCATCAGCGCCATCAAGATCACGAGCGACCTGGAACGGGTCGGGGACCACGCGGTGAACATCGCGCAGGCGGCGACCCGGCTCATCCGGCAGCGCAGCACGCCACGACCGACCCCGGAGCTGGAAGACATGGCGCGTCGGGCGCGCCAGATGCTGAGCGAGGCGCTCGATGCCTTCCTGCGCGGCGACGGGGCCCTCGGCCGGGCCGTCTGCCTCAAGGACGACCAGGTGGATGCGCTGCACGAGTCGCTGTTCCGCATCCAGCTCACGCACATGCTTGCCGACCCGCGCACGATCAACGATTCCCTCGACTACCTGGCCGTGAGCAGGAATCTCGAGCGGGTGGCCGACCTGGCGACCAACATCGGCGAGGACGCGGTGTTCGTCGCCGAGGGCAAGACCATCAAGCACGGGGCGGAGCGGCGAAACTCGTGATGACCGAGGTTCGATAGGAGTCCGCGATGGGCGGCATCCCCTCGAGCGGTGCGGTGCGGCACCGTCGTGACAGATCCGTTGCGATCGCGAGACTGGTCCGAGACGACGGTGCCCGAGTTTTCGGGCACCTTCTTCAAGTTCAGGGACCCCCGAATGTCTCGTCTCGCGCTTTTCCGCATCATGCCAGCAGCCGTTGGCGCGGCATGCCTTCTCGTTAGTGCCAGCCCTGCCAGCGCCCAGGAGCGCACGGGGCGCATCACCGGGCGCATCACCGGGCGCATCATCGATGGCCGCACCGGCCAGGGGCTGAGCGACGTCGGCATCCAGGTGGTCGGCGCCATGCCTGCCACCACGACCACGTCCGGCGCGTTGTCGGGCATCGACGGCCGTTACAGTCTCGACCGGGTCCGTGCCGGGACCATTACGCTCCATCTGCGGCGGCTCGGGTACCAGCCCAAGACCGTGACGGGGATCGATGTTCCCCCGGGCGGCGTGATCGAGCAGGACGTCACCCTCGATGTTGCGACCGTGCAGCTTGGCGCCGTGACCGTGAGCGCCGCCGCGGAACGAGGGACGGTGAACGAAGCGCTGGACGAGCAGCGTACGGCTGCGGGCATTGTCAGTGCCGTGACCGCCGAGCAGATCTCGCGCAGTCCCGACGGTGATGCCGCGCAGGCGGTGCAGCGCGTGAGCGGCGTGACCGTCCAGGATGGCAAGTACATCTTCGTCCGCGGCCTCGGCGAGCGGTACACCACCACGTCGCTCAACGGTGCCCGCCTGCCGAGCCCGGAGCCCGAGCGCCGCGTCGTGCCGCTCGACCTGTTCCCCTCCGGGCTGCTGCAGAGCATCACGACGTCCAAGACGTTCACCCCCGACCTGAGTGGCGACTTTTCTGGCGCCGCAGTGAACATCCGGACGCGGGAGTTCCCGGCGCAGCGCCAGTACACGCTGTCCACGAGCCTGGGGCTCGGCAGCGGATCCCGCGGCACCGTCCCCTTTGCGTCGGGTGTCGGCGGCGAGCAGTTCGCCCTCGCGGGAAGCGCCCGCGAGCTCCCGGCCACCGTGCGCCAGGCCGGCGACCTCGGCACCCTCACACAGCCCGAGAAGAACGCGCTCATCGGCAGCTTCCGGAATGTGTGGCAGGTAGGCCATCGCTCCACGCACCCCAACGCCTCCTTCAGCGCGTCGGTGGGCGGCAACGACCCCGTGTTCGGCCAGCGGGTCGGCTACCTGGCCTCCGGATCCTATTCCTTCGGCCAGGAAGTGAAGCTGAACGAGCGGCGGGCTCTCGCCCGTCCGGGCGAGCAGAATGCGCAGGTCGAATACAATCGCTTCAGCGGCACCACGGGGCGCCAGTCCGCGATGATGGGCGGCCTGCTCAACGTGAGCACGCTGATCGGCACCGGGACGCGCCTCGCGGTCAACAACACCTACAATCGCACGGCCGACAACGACGCACGCGTCGAAAGTGGCCTCTACGAGGACTTTGGCGGTGCACCGCTGACCGTCCAGCGCCTGGACTACGTGGAGCGGAGCATCTGGAGCTCGCAACTCGCCGCGGAGCACTCGCGCGGACGCAATAGACTCAACTGGTCGGTGACCGGGTCGGGCGTGACACGGGACCAGCCAGACCGCTCGGAGTTCGTCTACGAGCGGGCCATGGGGGAGAACGGGACGCAGCGCAACCTCTGGGTGAACACGCTCACCGAGGCGGCGGTCCGCACGTTCGGCGCACTGAACGAGCAGTCGACCGAGGCCAAGGCCGACCTGGAGCGCCGGTTCGGGGCGTCGGAAACGCAACTCGTCAAGGCGGGCGCGCTGCGACGCTCGACGTCACGGGATTCGGACGTCCGCTCGTACAGCATCTTTGCCTCCGTGCTGGCTGAGGAGCTCCGGGCCATGCCGCCGGAGCAGCTGTTCGAGGAGTTCGCGCAGCCGTCCTCGAACGTCCTGTCCATCCGGTCCCTTGCGCAGGGCGGCTCCTACTCCGCCAGCGACGAGCTCTCGGCGGGCTACGCCATGTTCGACATCGGGCTCGGCACCCGGGTTCGCGTGATCGGCGGCGCGCGGGTGGAGCGGTCGGAGGTCGGGGTGAGTGCGGTGAGCACGCTCGGCGAGCCGAGTGTGTCCGAGCGTGTCTTCACGGACGTGCTGCCCTCGCTGGCGCTGACCCTGATGCCCACGCCGTCGCAGAACATCCGGCTCTCGGTGAGCCGCACGCTTGCGCGGCCGGAGTATCGGGAGCTCGCCGGCATCCGTACCCGAGAAGTGCTCGGGGGAGTGGACCGGCTCGGCAACCCGGAACTCGCCCGCACGCTGATCGACAATGCCGACCTCCGGTGGGAGTACTACAGTGCACCGGGCGAGGTGGTGAGCGCGGCGCTGTTCGCCAAGCGGTTCCACGACCCGATCGAGCAGATCTTCCGTGCATCGACCACGAACAGCCTCATCGACTTCGTGAACGCCGCGTCGGCGAACAACGTCGGCGTCGAGCTCGAGATGCGAAAGGGACTCGGCTTCCTGGCCGACGCCATCGAGGATGTGGGTGTGTTCTCCAACATCACGGTGATGCGAAGCGAGATCGTGCTCGGTGCCTCCGCGGCAAGCTCCACCAATCCGCGGCGTGCCATGGTCGGCCAGGCGCCGTACGTGATCAACACGGGGCTGACCTGGAGCCCGGGCGCGGGCCAGACGAGCGCCACCCTCCTCTTCAACCGTGTCGGTGAGCGGATCGTGAACGCCGGCGAGCTTCCTCTCCCGGACGTGATGGAAGTACCGCGCAACGTGCTCGACTTGTCCTTGCGGTTTCCGGTGCGGCGCGGCATCGCGCTCCGTCTCGACGGCAAGAACCTGCTCGATGCCGCCTACGAGCTCCGGCAGGGTGCGATCACGCGCGAGTACTACGAGACGGGGCGCTTGCTGCAGGTGGGGATCTCCTGGCGGCAGTGACGGCACCGCATGGCGTGACGCCATCGTGACACG
>JACDHQ010000140.1 GCA_013820975.1 Gemmatimonadaceae bacterium | reverse complement strand
GCCGTGCCTCGTTTCCAGTATGGCGCCGCCCTGCCGGTGGGGTTCTACCTGCGCGACACTGAGCAGGTCGCCCGCGCGCTCCTCGGCGCGTTGCTCGAGACACACGTGGACGGCGTCGTGACGAGCGGCCGCATCGTCGAAACCGAGGCGTACGTCGGTGAGCACGATGCGGCATGCCACGCGGCGGCAGGGCGCACAGGCCGCACCGACCCGCTTTACGGCGAGCCGGGTATCGCCTACGTGTACTTCATCTACGGCGTCCACTGGTGCGTCAATGCCGTCACCCGCGCCCAGGGCCTGCCGAGCGCGGTCCTTATTCGCGCGCTCGAGCCGGTCGAGGGTGTCGAAGCGATGGAGGCTCGACGGCCCCGTGCACGGAAACCGGAGGATCTCACCAACGGCCCGGGCAAGCTGTGCGCGGCACTCGGGATCACCGGGACGAGCAACCGGCTTCCGCTGCAGCACCCGCCGATCGTCATTCGCAGTGGAGCCCCGGTGCCTGACGATGATGTCGTCGAGACGACTCGCATCGGCATCACACAGGCCGCCGACTGGCCGCTGCGATGGTACGTGCAGAGCAGCCGCCACGTCTCGCGGCGCTGAGCGCGCGAAACGAAAAAGCGCCCCGCTCGCAGAGCAGGGCGCCTTCCGTTCCGGCTGATAGCTGATAGCCGATAGCTGATAGCCGATAGCTGATAGCCGATAGCTGATAGCCGATAGCTGATAGCCGATAGCTGCTTTTTCTACAGCCGCTCGATCGACGTGCCGATGTTGTACCGGATGCCGATCTCGTACGTCACGACCGAGGAGCGACCGCCGCGCAGCAGGAAGTCATCACGGAACGGGGTGGCCGAGCCCTGGAAGAACACGGAGAACGGACGCAGCCGCGCCTGGACACCGAGGATGCCGAGCGGCTGGAACTGCGCCTTGTTCTCGATCACGAACGTCCTGAATGCTTCCGCCTCGCCCGGGTCGTTGAACGCGTCGGCACCGTTGATCGTGTGCGTGCTCGCCACCTGCATGTAGGCCAGCCCGATGCCGACATACGGCTGCACGAAGCGGTTGACGGGCGGGAAGATCATGCCCGCGAGGTTCACGCGGCGCGTGTCCGATACGTTCATCGCAATCACCGCGCTGTCCGGATCGGAGAGATTGATGAACCCGGCGATCTCGTCGAGGAAGCTCTGTTCGTAGGAGACGTACAGGCCGCCGCGGCTGCGCGTGATCAGCCACTCGATGCCCAGCATCGGGGCGTGGCGGTTCGCAGGCGCCGACAGCGCCAGGTCGCCACCCTCGGTGACACCGAGTCGGGCGGTCGAGTAGAGCATGCCGCCACCCTTCACGCCCCAGAACCACGCGTCCTGAAAGGGGCGTCCCTGCTGCGCGTCGGCGGTGGAGGGATAAAGACCAACCAGGGCGACTGCGGTCATCAGCAGGCCACGGAGCGTTCGCATAAAGCCTCGAAGGCAAGGGGTTCGGAGCCCAGGAAGGCGGCGGGCTCTGCGAAAGTGGACGAAGCGGCGCTTCGGTTGGTCACGCAACGGCGGGGAGGGTGACCGGCGTCACCCTCCCCGCTGGACCCCGGACCAGCCGGTCGTCAGACCAGGTTCAGCTTTCGCCCGACGGTCTTGAAGGCGCGAACTGCCGCATCGAGGTCGTCCTTCGTGTGCGCTGCGGAGATCTGGCATCGGACGCGCGCCTCCCCCTGGGGCACGACCGGAAACCCGAAGCCGGTCACGAACACTCCCTCGGCCAGCAGCATGGCGCTCATCCGGATCGCCGCCGACGTCGCGCCGACGATGATCGGCACGATCGGCGTCTCGCCCGGCAGGGGCTTGAACCCCGCCTCCACGATCTGTTCGCGGAAGTAGCTGGCGTTCGCGCGGAGCGTGCTTACTCGCTCGGGGTTGGACTTCGTGAACCTGACCGCCTCGAGCGCGCTCGCCGCGACCGTCGGCGGCAGCGCATTGGAGAACAGCTGGGGGCGCGAACGCTGCGTGAGGTAGTCGGTCAGCTCGGCCGAGCCGGCGACGAACCCTCCGGCCGCACCGCCCAGCGCCTTCCCCAGCGTCGAGGTGATGATGTCCACCTCGCCGAGCACGCCGCAGTGTTCCGCCGTCCCGCGTCCTTCCGCCCCGAGGACCCCGGTCGCGTGCGAGTCGTCCACGATCACGATCGCCCCATGGTCGCGGGCGATCTGGAGGATGTCGGGAAGCCGGGCGATCGACCCTTCCATGGAGAACACGCCGTCCGTCCAGATCAGCTTGCGCCGCGCGCCCTTGTTGGCCTCGAGCTTCGCCCGCAGGTCATCCATGTCGCTGTGCCGGTACACGCCGGTCGTGCACCTGGTTGCGGTCTTGGCAAGGCGGATGGAGTCGATGATCGAGGCGTGGTTGAGCGCATCGGACACGACGAAGTCCCCCTCCTCGACGATCGTCCCGGTGAGCCCCTCGTTTGCGTTCCACGCCGAGACGTAGGAGAGCGACGACGGGCACCCGACGAACTCCGCCAGCGCTGCCTCCAGCTCACGGTGGATGGTGAACGTCCCGCAGATGAAGCGCACGCTGCCCGTGCCGGCACCGAAACGGCGAAGTGCCTCGATGCCCGCCTCGACTACCGACGGCTCGTTGGTGAGGCCGAGGTAGTTATTGGAGGAGAGGATGATGACCTCGCCATGCCCTTCGATCCGCACGCGGGCGTCCTGGGGCGAGTCGAGATACAGCAGCTGCTTGTAAACGGAGTCGGCGCGCAGCTGGTCGAGTTGGGCCCGCAGGGCCTGCGTGAATTCGTGGTTGAGTGCCATGGGACTCTGCCGCTTCCGGTTATGCGATTTCGAAGATGACCTTGCCGGCCTCGCCACTCTTGATGGCGCGGATTGCCTCGTCGGCGTCCTCGAGGCCGAACCGGTGCGTCACGACCGGCATGGGGTCGAACATGCCGGAGCGCAGGAACCGGGTCATCTGGATCCAGGTGTCGTACATCCGCCGGCCGACGACGCCGTAGATCGTGATGCCCTTGAATATCACCTCGGTGGCGAAGTCCACATCCATGGGCGTGGCGGGAATGCCGAGCATCTGCACCCGCCCGCCGACGCGCACGAGGTCAAACGCCTGGTGGATGGCGGCGTGGACACCGGACATCTCGAGCACCACGTCCACGCCGAGACCGGCTGTGGCGTCACGCACCGCCGCGGCGGCATCTCCCGGGTGCACAGCCCGGTGGGCACCCATGCGCGTCGCCAGCTCCAGGCGGCGCGGGTTCACGTCGGACGCGATGATGTGCGATGCCCCTGCCGCCTTGCAGATCCCGATGGCGAACAGGCCGATCGGGCCGCACCCGGTCACGAGCACGGCCGCCCCCGGGATCTCGGCGGTGAGGGCGGTGTGAAAGGCGTTACCCATCGGATCGTGGATGCCACCGACGTCGAACGAGACGTTGTCATCGAGGTGCCACACGTTCGTCGCCGGCATCGCGATGTATTCGGCGAAGCAGCCGTCGCGGTCGACGCCGATGATCCTCGTGTGCGGGCACACGTGGGCATTCCCGGTTCGGCAGAGGAGACACCGCCCGTCCACGATATGACCCTCCGCCGTCACGCGGTCCCCCTCCTTCACATCGGTCACGAGCTTGCCAACCTGCACCACGTCGCCGGCGAACTCGTGGCCGACGACGATCGGCGGCTTCACCCGCCCCTGTGCCCATGCGTCCCAGTCGTAGATGTGCACGTCGGTGCCGCAAACCCCAGCGCGGCGGACGCGGATGAGGACTTCGTCATCCCGGATGCGGGGCTCGGGGACGTCACGCAGGACGAATCCCGGTTCTGCTGCTGCCTTTACCAGCGCTTTCACGCGCGTTGACTCCGCTGCGGTTGTGGGTGATGGAAACGCGGCGACGATCGGTCGGACGCGGTCGAAACCTCGCATGGCGAGGTGCGTGGTGGGAAGGGATGGCGGAGATCGGCGGTGTCGAGTGCCGGTGGCCGCACTATTGCGCACGTGTAGCGACAGTCCTATATTCGCGCGCAAGCAGGCAGGTCGCAGCGCCCTCGAAGATTCCGCGGATCGCACCCGACACAACGCTACCCTGAAACGCTTTCCAGTTTGCGCGGCCCGCCGCGCCCACGAGCCCTCCGGTCTTCGACCGGTCGCCGCGTCCCACGCGGCGACGCGCTCGGCCCGCCTCTGCTCCCCCGAAGACACGCCAGTTGTCGCGACGCGCCCGCACTCTTCCGAGTGGACGCGTCGCTTCGCATATGCCGATGGTTCCACAGCAGGCCACGCACCGGGGCAGGTGACCATGCCCCAGGACGGGAAGTCGATGACGCGGTAGGCACAGCGTCGTCCATCAGCTTTGCGGGCCCTGCTGGGTGTTCGCAAAGTGGCGTGAGGGCTGGCCCCACGCTGTCTCGCCGATCCACCGGGGAATCGGGAGAACTCCATCCCAGCGCACGGAGAGTACAATCATGGCAGCTGCAAAAAAGAAGGCGGGTCGCAAGTCGGCGACGAAGAAGCGTACCGCGAAGAAGACCTCGTCGGCCCGCAAGTCCGCGACGAAGAAGCGTACGGCCAAGGCCGGCGCGAAGAAGACCGGCGCCCGCAAGTCGGCGACGAAGAAGCGCGCTGGCGCGCGGAAGACCGGCGCGAAGAAGACCGCGCGGAAGTCGACCCGCAAGGCGAAGTAACCGATAGCAGGAAAAACAAGGAAGCCGGCGCAATCGCGCCGGCTTCTTTGTTTCCTGTCCGTCGTTCTCGAGGCTCGGTCAGGCGCCCGCGAGCGCTGGCATCGGAACGAGGGCGTCATCCGGGACGGGCGCGTACATGTACGCAGCAAACACCGGTGATGACTCGACCTCGCGCCCGCGCGAGATGACGATGCCGACTGGCTCCGTCGCCTGAGCGGGCTTCCGGGACGTGATGCGTTCCTTCATCTGCATGGTGATGGTGCGCTCGCGCGCGGCACTGGGACGCTGTGCAGAGGCGCCGACGACGAGAACGGTTCGCCGCGGCGCCCTGCTGGCGGACCGGTCGATCCGGCATCGCCGATACGGTACAAGGCACGAGCGGTGCCCGGTGGCGCCCAGCAGGTATCTCATTGCTGCGAAAGCACTTCGGCGATCGATGCGCGCAGCGCATGGCCGCATCTGTCGCATCATGACACGTCGCACACTGCCACGAACGTGTCTTCCCGACACAGGGGGAGTCAGGATGCCAGCTTGCGCGCCACAAAGGTGTCCGATGTCGGCGACGAGGACACGGTGGTGACGTCCCAGTCCCGGTAGCGCTTCCGCAGCTCCTCCAGCATCAGCACTCCGGGCGTGCGCTCCACGTCGCGCACGACATGGACGCCACCAGCCGCCGTCGCGCCCTGCAGGCGCGCGATCGCCTGCGCACGCACGGCGACGGAGAGGTTGCCGAGCAGGTGGGACGCGCACACCACGGCGTTGAGTGGTGCATCCGGCATCCAGCTCTCGAGGTTGCCGATCTCCCCATGAATGCGCTCCGAGAGGCCGAGGTGTGCCGCCGCCGCGAGCACGCGCTGCACCACGTCTTCGTCGGCCGCGATTGCCGTGACGGCGCATCCGTTGGCGGCGAGGTACAGTGCCGAGAGCTCCGCGTCGGCGACGAGCACATGACCGCTGCTGACCGACGTCGCCGCACGCACCAGCGCATCGTCAGGCTGCATTCCCCAGTGCTCCGGGCGGCGGATCTCCGCGTGCAGCTTCAACCGGCGCCGGCGCCAGGTCGAATAGGAGGGAAGGCGCAGCCGCCGGGTGATGATGCGATCCACCTCCTCCCAGAGCAGCATCTCCGTCAGCACGGTCTGTGCTTCCGTCGCCAGGTTCCGCGCCGCCTCGTCGCCGATGCTGAGGATCGCGCTTCGCGGCACGGATTCTTTATAGTTCTCGATCTCCTCCTCGAGGTACAGTTCGTACTCGTGGCGGAGTGAGCGCTGTGGGCGACGCGCCATGCTGGCGATTGGGGTGGTGAGTGGGTCTAAGGTAGGTGCTCGCGCAGGGGACGCAAGGTCGGTGACGCGACGAGGAGGCCACAGTGCCGGAGCTGCCGGAAGTCGAGGATGCCGTACGCCGGCTTCGCGCCGTGGTGACGGGCCGCACGATCGTGCGGATCCGGGCGCTGCATCGGACCATCGAAGCACGCGTTCCCATGCGCACACGCCGTGCCCTGCGC
>JACDHQ010000139.1 GCA_013820975.1 Gemmatimonadaceae bacterium | reverse complement strand
ATCCGTGGCGATGCATCGTCCGCCATGATCGCAAACGATATAGATCCCCTGTGGGAGGCCCTCGCGACCGCGACTGGCGTTGCCGCCAGCGAGCTCTCGGCGACATTCGCCACTCCATGGGCAGCGATGGACGCATACGGCGCGGATGAGGATGCCTGTGTCGCTGCCGCCGCCCAGCGCGCCGGGGTGAGTGCCGCGATCGACAGCGGTGACTCGGCGCAGGCGACGGCGCTCCTCCCCGAGCGATGGGCGCGGCGCTACGGCGTCGCGCCGCTGGCCGCCTCCGACTCCTGGATCGAGGTCGCCACGTCCACACCGCACGACCCGGAGTGCGAGCGGGCAATCGGCTTCGCCACGGGCCGTACCGTGCGCTTCGCGCTGGCAAGCCCCCGCCGCATCGCCGAGTGGACGGCTCGCGCCTATGCCGACGAGGCGGACCGTCCCGATCGTGAGGACCTCAGGCCGGCGAGCATGGCGAGCGAGCTCCAGCACCTCACGCCGGACAACGACGGTGCACCCGGCGGCGGAGCGTCCCGCCGTGGGGGCGACGATGTGATGCGACTGGTGGACCGACTGCTGTCCGAGGGGATCCGCGCCGGCGCGAGCGACGTGCATGTCGAGCCGGAGGAGCAGGGCGTGGTCGTGCGCCATCGCATCGACGGCGTGCTGCGCGATGCGACCACGCTCCCGCGCGACATCGGCCCGGCGCTCGCGTCGCGAGTCAAGATTCTCTCCGGGCTCGACATCGCGGTTCGCTTGCGCCCGCAGGATGGACGCGCCCGCGTCGCCGTCGGGGGCCAGACGCTCGACCTCCGCGTCTCGACCCTGCCTGCCTCGCACGGCGAAAAGATCGTCGTCCGCATCCTGGACGCGTCCGGTGCCGAGCGCACGCTCGATGCAATGGGATTCGCGTCGGTCGAGCGAGCACGCGTGCAGCGCCTGCTCGAGGCGCGCGAGGGGCTCATCCTCGTCACCGGTCCGACCGGCTCGGGCAAGACGACCACACTCTATGCAGCGCTGCGCGAGGTCCGGGAGCGTGGCGTGAACATCGTGACGGTCGAGGATCCCATCGAGTACCGCATTCCCGGGATCGTGCAGGTGCAGGTGCGGGAGCGCTCGGGGCTCACCTTCGCCGCGGCGCTGCGGTCGATCATGCGCCAGGATCCTGATGTGATCCTTGTCGGCGAGATCCGCGATCGCGAGACCGCCGAGATCGCGCTCCAGGCATCGCTCACCGGGCACCTGGTGCTGTCCACCCTGCACACCAACGATGCGGCGAGCGCGGCGACGCGGCTGGCCGACATGGGAATCCCCGCGATCAAGGTGGCGACGGCGCTGAAGGGGATCATCGCGCAGCGGCTGCTCCGCCGGGTGTGCCCCGCGTGCATGCGCCAGGAGCCGGCGGGGGACCCACAGCCGCGATTCCGTATCGCCCGTGGCACGCTGCTGCCGATCGCGGGTACATGCGACGCCTGTGCGCAGAGTGGCTTCAGCGGACGCCTCGCCATCGTGGAAGTCCTGCTCGCCACCCCGGATGTCGAGCGGGCCATCGCGTCCGGTGCGCCGGCCGAGTCGGTCGCGGCGGTGGCGCGCAGTGGCGGGATGCAGTCGCTCTGGGAGAGCGGGGTGGCCCGCGTCATCGAGGGCGCCACGACGCTCGACGAGTTGCTGCGCGTCGCAGAGCCGCCAGCGGCTCCGACACCAGGGCGCGCGCCCGGCGCGACCGTCCCACCCCCCGGCTACGACGGTCCTCGCTCGCTACATTCACCGCGTGATGCGGAGTCGCCGGTGCCATGGTCCGTGGAGGCGGCACGCATGCCAGCAGCGGAGGGGGCGGGGGTGACGGACATCAAGGTAGGGACGATCGATGTGTACGTGATTCGCCCGCAACCGGGCGGATGGCGCGTGCTCGTCATGCAGCGCGCCACGGATACACGGTGTCCGACCGCGTGGGAGGCGGTGCACGGCCGCCTCGAGGAGGGTGAGGAGCCGGAGGACGGCGCCATCCGCGAGCTGCGGGAGGAGACAGGGCTTGTGGCAGAGCGCCTGTACGTCGTCACGACGCAGCCGTACTACATCAAGGCGATGCGTTCGGTGCAGCTGTCGATCGGGTTCGCGGCGTTCGTCGCCACCGACGCCGACGTGAAGCTCGGCGCGGAGCACCAGGCGTACGAATGGCTCACGGTGGCCGAGGCACTGGCTCGATTCGCCTGGCCTCGCGAGCGGCAGGCGCTCGAGGAGGTCGTGACGCTTGTCGGACCCGGCGACGCAGGCGCCGTCGAGGACGTGCTCCGCATCTTCTGAGGGTGGGAGCGGCCGCCGCCCGCTCCCGGGGCGCCTATCGCTCCCGGTGTCCCTTCGCCGATCCGAGCACATTCGGCCCCTGCAGCGGCGCATTCGGCTTCACGCGCACGCTCTTCGCGGGAATGCCCACGTACACGTGGTATGGACGGACGTCCTTCGTCGCCAGGGCCATCGCCCCGACCATCCCCTGCTCGCCGACGTGCACGCCGGCGAGCACCGTCGCGTGGTACGTCACGCGGACGTTGTCGCCGAGCACGGTCATCGCGTTCGTCACGTCGCGCCCGTCCACGATGTCGTGCGTGTGGCTGTAGATGTTCGCGTAGTCGCTGATCGACACATTGTTGCCGAGCCGGATGCCGCCGCGGTCGTCGAGCAGCACGTGGCGGTGCACGACGACGTCGTCCCCGACCTCCAGGTTGTAGCCGAACGAGAACTCCGTGTGCTGGAAGCACTTGAAGTTCGCGCCCACGCGCTTGAAGATGTGCGGCGCCAGCACCCGTCGCAGTTGCACGCCGAGGTCCACCAGCTGTCCGCCCAGCGGCGTGCGGTCGAACGAGTACCATAGCCAGAGCAGCGGCTTCACCCGCTGGAACCTGGCGTCGTCGCACTCGGAGTAATGTTCGGGCTCGAGCGTGACGTTGCGCGGATCGAGCCGGGAGAGGGCCAGCCGCGTGCCGAGCGGCACCGAGGGGTCGGCGAGCGCCGTCTCGTAGTTTGCCGCATACTCGGGGAAGCAGATCTCGGCCAGCGTCGTGCGGCAGATGTCGGGACGGTCCGCCGCCGCATCAGCGAGCTGCCCGCCGAGCCGATCCAGCCATGCATCCGCGAGCGTGGACTCGGGGCGTTCGGCCAGCTGGCGAAGGGGGAGTAGCGGCATCGGTCGAACGCTCGAGGAAGAGGAAACGGTGCGTCAGGCGCTGACGGGCCGCGCCCGGATGGCCGCGGCCTCGTTCGCGTAGATCCCCGGGCGCCCCGGTCCTGGCCGCGAGCGCACGATCATGATCGCGATGCCCGCCGCCGCGATTGCCAGGGCGATCACCTGCGCCGCGGTCAGCGGACCGAAGAACCGATCGTCCTTTGCCCGGAAGAACTCGATGAAAAAGCGCTCCGCTCCGGCAATCACGCAATACACGCCGAACAGCCACCCCTCGGCGTGGCGATGGTCGCGCATCCGCCAGATAATCAGGAACATCAGCAGGCCGAGGAAGGTCTCGTACAGGTTCGTCGGGTGCACCGCGAGGACGGTGTTGAAGTCCGCACCGGGGGGAATCGGCACGCCGAATTCGCTGTTCATGATCCCCGCCGTCGAGGGAGGGGCACCGTTCGGGAATGCGACGGCGAGCGGGCCGTCCCACGGGCGCCCATAGTCGTCCCCGACCGCCCAGCAGCCGGAGCGCCCCACGCCGTAGCCGCCGGCGATGGCGATGCCGGCAACGTCGGCATAGCGCATGAACGAGTGGCGCTTGTGGCGCACGACCGCCCAGCAGAGCACGAGCGACCCGATGAAGCCCCCCCAGAACACGAAGCCGCCGCGGGTGAAGATGTCGCGAAAGTCGCGTGTGATGACGAGCACGTAGTAGAGCTTTGCCCCTAGCAGCGTGCCGACGAGCGCGGCGAAGACGACGTCGGCGATCGCGACCGACTCGACGAAGTGGCCGCGGCGCCGCAGCTCGCGCTCCGCGATGACCTGCGCGATCCAGAAGCCCATGAAGACGGCGAGCCCGAACCCGGTGAACGGGCCGAACTCGAACGGGGCATGCACGATGGCATCAGGTGGGATCATGCGGAGATGAGGCCGGGGATGGGAAGCGAGGAGTAGGCATTGAGGGCGAGCGGCGCCCGTTCGCCGTTTTCGAAGCGATAGAGGCCCGCCCGGGCGATCATGGCGGCATTGTCGGTCGCCAGGCGAACCGATGGAGCATAGACGGTCGCGCCGCCGGGCGCGAGCCGCGACCGCATGGCGAAGCCCAGGGCGCCGTTGCAGGCCACACCGCCGCCGAGCACCACGCGCTCCCTGCCGAATGCGGCCACGGCACGGGCGGTCTTTTCCACCAGCGTCTCGACGAGCGCGTCCTGGAAGGCGAGCGCGATCTGCCCCCGGGAGTAGTCATCGAGCGACTCGCGGCCGCGAACCTCGTTCAGCACCGCGGTCTTGAGCCCGCTGAAGGAGACGTCGTAGTAGTCGGCATCGCCGGGCCGCTGGTCGCGCCGGAGCATCGGCCGGGAGAAGCGCAGGCCACCGGCGTCGGCGGCGCCCGCGGCAATGCGCTCGATGTGCGGCCCGCCGGGGTAGGGCAGCCCAAGGAGCTTCGCGACCTTGTCGAACGCCTCGCCTGCTGCGTCGTCGCGGGTGCGGCCGAGCAGCCGGTACCGCCCCCACGCCTCCACGTCGAGCAGGATGGTGTGCCCGCCGCTCACGAGCAGGGCAGTGAACGGGGGCGCCGCATCCGGATGCTCGAGGCTCGTCGCGAAGAGGTGGCCCTCGAGGTGATGCACACCGACGAGGGGCCGGGCAATGGCATGCGCGAGCGCCTTGCCAAAGCTCACGCCCACCAGCAGCGCGCCCACGAGGCCCGGCGCATGCGTCACCGCCACGGCATCCACCTCGCCAGCCACGATGCCCGCGTCGGCGAGCGCACGCTCGACCACGGGGACGATGCTCGTGACATGCGCCCGCGAGGCAATCTCCGGCACGACGCCCCCGAAGATGCGGTGAACGTCCTGCGACAGGATCACGAGGGAGCGTATGACCGCGCTGTCGGCCGTCCCGTCCACCACCGAGGCCGAGGTCTCGTCACACGACGTCTCGATGCCGAGGATGCGTGTCACGGCCTGGGAGTGGGGCCGGGATCCTCCGGCGCCGACGGGCGTGCCCATGCGCCACCTCGGGTCTGCGTGCGGGCCCGCGCGAGCGTGAGCGTCAGGCGGCGTGGCAGCACGTCGCGGACGACCGCGGTGACGCCGGGGGGCAGGTCCACGTCGGCAGGACGAAGCGAGAGGTTGAGGGAGTCGCCGACGCTGCCGCCGATCGTCATCCGGATCGTCGGCGGCGTCGAGTAGAGCTTCAACAGGTCGCGACCACTTCCGCGCACGACGGCCCTGATGACCGGCGGCGGCTCCCGCAGGGTGATTCCCGACTCGAGGGTCGGGACGAAGGTCACGGTGACCGTCTGTTCCGCCGGCTCGCGCACCGTCACCGAGAACCACAACACGATCGCAAGCGCGAGGGCAGTGATCTTGAGCGCCCAGCGATCCGAGAACGCCGCGCGCACCTGGCGCTCCCACCACCGACCCGATCGTGCGCGCTTCGCCACTTCCTTCATCATTCATCACCGGCCTGCTCGATGCCGAGCAGCTGGCGCATGAACGCGCGATTCGATGCCGAGTTCCAGTCCTCGGGGCCAATCCATCGCCGGCGGATGCTGCCATCGCGAGCGATCACGTACGTCGTCGGGTAGCCCACCACCTGGTACGCGCGCGCCACCGCATGCGACGTATCGCGCAGGATGTCGAAGGTGAGCTCGAGGTCGTTGGCATAGGCCCGCAGGTCGGCCACCGACACGCGGGCGTCGTCCTCGCTCACTGCCACCACGTCGAGCCCATGGGGTGCATAGTCCCGGTGCAAGGCCTCCATGCTCGGCATCTCCACCTTGCACGGCTCGCACCACGTCGCCCAGAAGTTCAGCAGCACCACGCGTCCCCGATAGTCGCGCAGCGAGCGGCTCGTGGCGGCCGGTTCGACGCCCAGGGAGTTGGCGCCCGGCGGCACGAGCTGCGCCTCGAACGCGGGGGCACGCCCCCCCACGGTGGCATTGGGCACCGTCGGCGCGAGCGCCTGTATCGTGACGAGGACACCCACCAGCAGCAGCGTGGCTGCACCGGCGACGTAGAGCCACTC
>JACDHQ010000138.1 GCA_013820975.1 Gemmatimonadaceae bacterium | reverse complement strand
TAGTAGCGGTCGTCGAGTGCGTACGAGAGGTGCGCCGTCGTGCGCCCCGTCTCGCCACCGCCAATGGCATTGTCGTCGAGCACGATCACCGACTTGCCCGACTTTGCGAGCAGGTACGCCGTCGTGATGCCGGCGATGCCGGCGCCGATGACGCACACGTCCGCACGCGCGTCGCTGGCGAGTGGCATGTAGGTGGGGACGGAAGCAGTATCCGCCCAGAGGCTGGTTGTCGCGCCGCTTTTCATTGAGTGCGTATCCGGTGAAGGTGCCCTGGCACCGGATGCACATGCTGTGCGAGCTGGCTGTTGTCGAGGCCGGCAAACTACTCGAGCCACGTCACCGCTGTACCGGGTACTTCAGTACCTGGAATCCAGACCCGGCATGCCGGCCCCACGAATGCGGGGCCGGACTACGGAACTACATAGCCGGCCCCGATTCGCCGCTCATTGAACTCTGCTGGGCACTCAGGGGATGAACGTTGCCTTCAGCGTTGCGCCCGAATAAGCCTGATACGCGTCCACAAGGACGTAGAAGATGCGGGGCTCCGGTTGCAGCAGGTTGCAGGTCTCGTTGCTGCCGTTCAGCCACGATACGCAAAGACGCTGGGCGCTCGTGCCACTGCCCGACTCCATCGTCGAAAGCGGTGTGTTGCCGGCGTACACGTAGAGATTTGCATCGCCGTTCGGGCCTTGTAGCTGCACCCGCAAGCTGCTCATGCCCAGCTTCCCTGCGATGTAGAACTTCTGTTTGGTGCCAGTGGTGCCGCTGACGGGCACGTCCACCCCGTCCGTCAGGGCGGTGAATCCTGCGAGCGGCGCCGGGTCGACGATCAGAAACGCCCGTGCGGACCTGGTTCCGTCGCCAAGGGAGGTTGCCGTGACAAAGGCTCCCCCCGCAGTCAGTGGCGTCATCAAGCCATCCTCCCCGAGTGCGGCGACCGAGGGGGAGGTTGCCGTCCACGTCACTCCCGGGTTGCTGTTGCCGGTCACGGTCGCGATGAACCGCCGGGCGGGCCCGCCTACATACGTTGCACCGACAGCGGGAGCGATGGAGACCCTTGTCAGGGTATCCGCCGCCGCCATCAGGTCGATGCGCACGGGCGACGGGGACGGGAGAGTGGTGCCGTTGCCAAGCTGGCCCATCAGGTTCCCACCCCAGCACCACACCGACGCGCCGTCGAGTGCGCATGCCGTCGTGCCACCCGCCGCGATCATCGAGGCGCGGATTCCGCCCTGCACGGCGACCGGCACAGGGCTGTCGGTCATGCTGCCGTTGCCGAGCTGCCCGTCGCCGTTCCATCCCCAGCAGTACGGTTCGCCGGTCCGGCTGACGGCGCAGGTGAAGTTCGCCCCCGCCTGCGCCATGCCGGCGGGATAGGGAAAACTCGAGTGGCCGAACCCCGTGCCGACGCTGATGTCCACGAACCGGTGGCCACCCGATACCGCGACCGGCGCGGACCGGCTCGTCGTCGTCCCATCACCGAGCTGCCCCGTTCCGTTGTATCCCCAGCAGTAGGCCTCGCCGGTGATCGTGATGCCGCACGTATTTACCGATCCCGATGCAAGCTGGACCCACCGGTGTCCTCCCGCGACCAGCTTGGGGGTGCGATGGTTGATGATCGTGTCGGCTGACGGCTCGACACCGATCCCGAGCTTGCCGTGGTTGTTGCTTCCCCAGCAGTACGCGTCGCCCGACGTCGTGATGCCGCAGTTGTGGTTCCATCCGGCCACGACGGAGTTGAAAATCAGCCCGCCACTGATCCTGACCGGCTGTGCAACTCGCATAACATTCACAGTGTCGTTCCCGACGCTGAACGTCGAGTTGTTCCCCCAGCAGTACCCCTCGCCGGAGGTGGAGACGCCGCACGTCGAGATGCGCCCGACGGTGATGGTCCGCCAGGTGATGCCACCGGTGACTGCCACGCCTCCCACAGGCCCCGCACCGCCGTGGAAGCCGGCGCCGAGCTGACCGTATCCGTTCGGTCCCCAGCAGCGGGCATTTCCGCTGGCATCGACGCCACAGAAGTGCGGGCCGCCGCCGGCAGACAATCCAGCAAGCCCTGCAACACCGGTTTCGACTGGCGTGCGGGTGGTCACCTGTCTGCTCCCATACGGAAAGCCGTCGGACGGTTCATTCGATCCCCAGCAGAGCACCGCGTCCTGCGCATCGAGCACACAGGTCGTGCGATCGCCGAGCGCCAGCCGACGAGGAGCTACCCGGGATAGCGGCCGGCGCGCAGCAGCCCTGTCCCGGCCCGCGTCGCCCGCCGCGTGGCTCGCACTATCCGGCCCGCTATACCCGGTTGCCGGTGGCTGCAGGAGTTCAGGGCTGCACGCGGCGGCCAGGGCAGCGCTCGCGACGAGCGCGATCGTGAGTGCACGGTATGCCGGGCTGCCCCGGCGGGGAAGAATGAGTCGTTTCATGGTGTTACCGGGAATCGGGAGGGGGAGGCGCGGGGAAGGAATGCGGCGGCGGGCGCGCACCGGTCTGGTCAGCGCGCCGCCTATCTTATCGCTCCCTCATATCGGCCGCATGGGTCGATCGGCCTATGCTTCGGCCCACCCCCCAGAGTCGGTGCCGCGTGTCAGCCAAACAGATGGTTGACCAATGCCCCCGGACCTCGGTATGATGTGACCCGCGTCGCCCCCCTCCCCGGCCGCCATGCTGCATCTGTCTTCGACTGACATCGCGGCCGTCAACGCGATCTCTCGCACCCTCAGCGCCCCCCTCGATTTCGACGGGCTGGACGCCTGGCGCGCAGCAGCCAATCGGCAACTCCGGGAGCTCATCGGATCCGACTCGGCGGGCTTCCTGCTCGCCACCTCGCACGAGCTTCCCATGTTCAGCGAGGATCATCCGCCCGCGGTCCTACGCCAGTTCCTCGAACTGCCCCCCCCTCCACTGTCCGATGGAACACCCATCTGGCAGCGGATGATCGAGATGGGGGCAACCTCTCTGGCAACTGCCTACGGAGATGAGCTTCCCGATTACCTGGGGAGCGCGTACTACAATGATTACGCGCACCCGGGAGGTGCGGTGGACACCCTGGCGGTCTCGGTGCGGATCGACCCCGTGCACGGCTGTCCCCACCCGGTGGCCAGCATTCATCTCTGGAACGACCGCCACCGCGAGCGCGCGTTCGGGGAACGCGAGATCGGCCTCGTCTCGCTGCTGCTCCCCGCGCTGCAGGCCGGCGTCGACGGGTGGCTGCGGTTCGGCAGCCAGGGCACCACGCTGCTCCGCATGCTCGATGACCTAGGTCAGGCGGTGCTCGCCTGTGATGTCGAGGGGCGTGTCACGCACGAGACGCCAGCCCTGTCGCGGATGCTCGAGCAGGATCCTGCAGCCGATTGCGTACGGCGCATGATGGCATTGGTTGCGCGGCGTGTCGCAACAGGGGACGTCGCCGGCACCGCAGCCAATTCGACGGACCTTCGAACGGGTATGGCAAGCTACCGGATGCACGCGTGCAGGTATCGCGGCGGACCGAACGGCGAGCCCCTTGTGCTCGTTGCCGTGCAGCGCGCGCCCGAGGCCGGGCGGTCCCGCTCGCAGCTGTTTTCGCAGTTCGGCCTCACCCCCGGTGAGTCGCGGGTAGCCCAGTTGCTCGCCGACGGCGCGCGGAACGCGGCCATTGCCGCCGAGTTGGGAATCAGCGAGCACACCGCCCGGCGGCATACCGAGCGAATCCTTTCAAAGCTGGGCGCGCACTCGCGTGCGGAGGCTGCGGCACGGCTGGCGCGCTGAGTCGTGTTCGGGGACCGCTCCCTGCGTCCCCACTCGCCGTGCCCTATCTCAGATCCGTGGTCCAGCTACTGTTCTCGCCGTTCCGTAGTGACGGCCCCGCCTTCGTGGGGCCAGTATGCCGGTCTCACGTCCCCATACCCCCTACCGTAGTCTGCGGGGCAGTATCGGTCGGTTCATCGCCGCGCCGACGGTACCACCACGCCAGCCCCAACAGGAATGCCGAGGTGACGAGGTACCCTGCAATCTGCGCCCATACGGCATCGAGCCGTGCCGCCCCCCGCCCCGCCGCCGCCGCGGCGACCAGCGCCATCACCAGCCCGACGTGCCGCAGCGATGCGTTGGCGAAGTGGCGCCCCGCACCCACCAGCGCGACTGCCGTCACCGCATAGTACGAGATGATGAGCAGCGTGCTCACCGTCGGACTGATCGCGCCGGAGAGCTCCTGGTGCACGAGCACGAACGCGGCGATCCACGCCGCGATCCGGAACGCCTTCGCCCGCTCGGCGCAGAGCAGCGATGCCGCGACCCATGCGGCGACGAAGGCCATCGCGGTGAACGACGGCATCGTGAGGAACGGCGTGTACGCGAAGTCCGCGCGTTCGCCGAGTGTGCTGAGCGCGCCGGACGTGGCAGGGATGAGCGTCAACGCCGCCATCGGCAGCCACGTCGATGCGCGAAGGCTGCGGTTCGCGGCGACGAAGGCCACCGCCGGCACCGACATCAGCGCGAGCTGCCATTCGCCCGCGAGCTCACCGGCGCTCCACGTCGCGAGCAAGGCTCCCGCGCATACCGTGAACACGGCTGCATCGCGCAGGGGCCCCTCTGCCCGGCGCCACGCGAGGAGCGCCGATGCTCCCGCGATCGCCGCAGCCGGCACCGCATCGTTCCATCCGGCGCCGACCCGGATTCCCAGCAGTGCGGCCAGGAACGCGAGCGGGATGAATGCGGCGTCCACCCAGTCCCACGCGGTGCTGCCTTCGCCAGCGATGCCGTCGAGCAGCGTGCCCGCGGGCAGCTCCGCTGTGCGATCGACGAGCCAGAGCCAGAGGAGCACCGACGCGCCTATCACCACGATGATCATCGTTTCGGACCCGGGCACTAGTTGCGGGTCGCGGATGTCGAGCGCCGCGAGCGCCGCAATCGCCGCGAGGATGCCGAATGCGCGGAGCCTGCTGCGTCGCATCCCCTCGCCGGCAAAGGGGAGCACGCCCAAGGTGGCGACACCCATCGCCAGACCCATCGCGAGTGCAGGGCCGTTCTCGCGTTCGCCCGCCGCGAGCAGCCCGCCGGTGTACAGTGCGCCGACGACGGCGAGCACGCGCCCCGCGATGCTCCACTCGCGCCCGCGCAGCGCCCAGCAGCCGGCGAGCATCACGAGCCCGCCGTAGAGCGCGAGCAGCACCGCGCTGCCGCGTCCATCGGTCGTGACGAACGGCGCGATCGCCGCGCCGCCGAACCCTGCGCACCAGAGCGGCTCGTCGTCCTCGCGGTGCGCGAACACCCCCAGCGCCGCCGATGCAACGAGAGCGAGCGACAGCGCGACGCCAGCCGGCACGAGGTCGAGCACTGCCGGTCCCGCGCCCCACGCACATACATGCGTGACCGCGAGCGCGAGCCCGAGCAGCACGCCGCCGAACGACCGCTCGCGCGGCAGCAGCCTGATCCCCGCGACCGCGAGCGCGAGCGCGACGAGCACGCCGATGCCGACCTGCGCCTCCGGCCCGATCTCCACCCGTGCCGCCGCCCAGCTGATGAAGGTGCCCACGGCCGCGAGCCCGGTGATCGTCGCCAGCGCCAGCATGCCGTACCGCCCGGCGGCCTTTTCCACCCCGTCGGCCGTCCAGTGCGAGTGGATGCTGAAGTCGGGTCCGCGGCGGCCGGCTTCGCCGTCGCGCCGGTCGTCCGATGTGGCGTCCTCGACCGATGCAGCCGATGCGTTGCCTCCTCGAGCCCCTGCAGCCTTGAAGTCCCGCAACGCCTGCCCGCGCCCGAACGCCGTCGTCGGCGCGGCGGCCGGAATGGGCTCGGGTCCCGTCCGTGGCGCGGCAGCCTGTTCGCGCGCGGGTGCTCCGGTCGGCGCGGTGGCCTGTTCGCGCGCGGGTGCTCCGGTCGGCGCGGTGGCCTGCTGGCGCCCCATCGCAGGGCCCGGCGCCGCGCCCGCGCGCACCTGCGCGACCTCCTGCCGCAGCGCAAACATGTCGCCGCTCATGCGCTCGACGAGCCGTTCGAGGCGGGCAAGTCGTTCTTCGGGGGAGGCCGGTTGCATTGGCAGGTCAGGTTGGGTGGAGTCCTCCTCCTGACTCCATGAGCCCCACCGGGGCAACCCGGCTGGAACTGTGCCGGTTGAACCGTACCGAATCGCCGCCGACTCTGACCCCACACTCCTTTGCAGTTGAACGGTGCCGCACCGCCACTCCCCCCGCCCCCGACACTCGACCTTGCAGTCATACGGTGCCCCACTCCCACTCCCCCCGC
>JACDHQ010000137.1 GCA_013820975.1 Gemmatimonadaceae bacterium | reverse complement strand
CCGGCGCCCGACGCTCCCGCGACTGGGGGACGTGGGTGCCGAGGCAGATGTCGCAGTTGCCGCACGTGGCGGTTGCTGCGGGGTCCCCGAAATATCTGAGCACGAATCCGCGGCGGCAACCACGCGTATATGCGTATTGCTGCATCGTGTCGAGCTTCGCGAGCTCCGCCGATCGCCGCCGATCGAGCCCCGCCCAGTCGAGGGGAAAGGTGGCGAGCGGACGTTCGGCATTGACCAGGCGCGGCCCGCCGTCGGTACGGGCCCAGTCGATGAACTGGCCGCCGCGCAGCTGCTCGAGTACCGGGAGGGCACCCGCGGCGCCCCCGAAACCGGGCGGGAGGCGGTCGAGGTCAACGAGCGTCCCGGCCTGGAGCGCCGCGCCGGCCATCCGCCAGAGCGCCCTGAGCAGTCCGAGCTCGAGTGACGCAGCGTCGAGCTCCCGCTTCACCCGTTCGGGCGTGGCGAGCATCCGGAGATGCACCACGGCGCCGGATTCCGGATCGTTGCGGTATGCGCCCGCCGAGGCCAATACGCGGAGCGCGCCTTCGACCTCGCGCGACGTGACCTTCCCGCGCACGAGCCGCGCGAGCCGCTCGGCGTCGCCGCTCACCCGTCCCGTGCTGTCGGCTTCGCGCTGCATGAGCGAGTACACCTCCTCGATCACTGCCCGGTCGGGATGTGCGCCCTTGATGAAGAACTCGTGCGTGAACCGGTCCTGAAACGCATGGAGGAGGAAGACGCCCGCCGGCAGGCCATCGCGCCCGGCGCGTCCCGCCTCCTGGTAGTACGCCTCCAGCGTCCCCGGCATGGCGTGATGCACCACGAGGCGGACGTTGGCCTTGTCGATCCCCATCCCGAATGCGTTGGTCGCGACGATCGCCCGCACGTCGCCGCGCATGAACTGCTCCTGCACGTCATGCCGGTGCACGTCGTCGAGGCCCGCATGGTACGCCAGCGCGGGGATGCGTGACCGCGTGAGGGTCAGCGCGACCCGCTCGACCGCCTTGCGGGTGGCGGCGTAGACGATCGCCAGCCCCTCGTGCTCACGCATGATCGCGACGAGCGTATCGTCCTTCTCCTGCTCGGTACGAGCCGGGACGACCTGGAGCCGCAGGTTGGTGCGGTCGAAGCCGGTGATGATGGTGTGCGGCCGCTCCATGCGCAGCTGGCGCGCGATGTCGGTGCGCACGTGCGGAGTCGCGGTGGCGGTCAGCGCCACGGCCGGCGGCGAGCCAAGCCGCTGCCGCACCTGCGCGAGCCGCAGGTAGCTCGGGCGAAAGTCGTGCCCCCATTCGCTGACGCAGTGCGCCTCATCGACCGCGAAGAGCGACACACCCACCTCGCAGAGCCGCTCGGCCAGTGCCCCCGCGTCGAATCGCTCCGGCGCGACGTACAACAGCTTCACGTCGCCGCGTCGCACCCGCGCCATCCGGTCGGACACTTCGCCGCCGGAGAGCGTGCTGTTGATGAACGTGGCAGGCAACCCGCGCGCAGTGAGCGCGTCCACCTGGTCCTTCATCAGGGAGATCAGTGGGCTCACGACCACCGTCAGCCCCGGGAGGAGGAGTGCGGGGACCTGGTAGCAGAGCGACTTGCCGCCGCCGGTGGGCAGGACGACGAGGGTGTCCCGCCCTGCGAGGACCGACTCGATCGCCTCGTCCTGGCCGGCCCTGAACGCATCGTACCCGAAGTGGATCTTGAGCGCCGTTTGCGCGACGCCGAGATCCGGGCGGTCCGTCATCATGCGACGAGCATCGCCCGGCGCCGGAGGTGCGACATCATCCTTTGCGCCCGCGCCGGTCAGACTGCACGCGCGAAATGGCCGCGGGTGAAGGCGCCGCCGAGGAGGGTCCGTACCTTCGTTGCATCGGGTGCATCACCACGCGCGAGACTTTCGAGCTGCTCCCTGAATGCCTGCGTTACCGACCCGACCGGATCGGAGGCGACGTTGAACACCAGGCGGAAGCTTCGGAAGCCAGCCTTCCAGAGGCGCGGGAGGTATTCCGACCCGTCGACCGGTCGCGAATGCAGGAGCCGGTTGCGGCACGCACTGTCGGTCGCCAGGGGAAAGACATAACCCGACGGGTCGGTCAGCTCCACATTGGTGTGCGACTTCACACAGAGGTCACGACAGGTCGTCGGCTCGCGATCGAACGCCGCGGAGAGCACGCAGTGCTCGATCGTCATCCCCTCGGGCCGGCCATAGGCGAACACCTCGAACCTGCCGCCGCCGAAGGGGTCCGCGACATCGGCCAACTCCTCAACCGTCAGCTCGATCGACGGGGTGACCCGGCGTGCGCCGAGCGCGAACAGCTCGGCAGCGGTGTGCTGATTGAAAGCGTTGAGCGCGTAGTCCGAGACGACGTCGCGGCCGGCGGACGCCAGCTCCGCGAGCAAGCCGAGGTGCCCGGTCAGCATCGGGAGGCCGAGGTCGAGCCACTTCTGCAGGGCCGGGCGTTCCTCGGGTCGCACTATCGTCGGAGTCCGGAGGCGCAGCGTCACACCGCGCTCCGCCATGTCGGCGGCCAGGCGCGTCACGCGACTCCGCGGGGGCGCAGGGTGGCGGAGGAACGGGTCGATGACGACTTCCGTTGCGCCATGCTCTGCAGCGGCGTACGCCTGCTCGATCCCGAAGACCTCGGCAGAGAGCCGGAAGCGGGAGGGATCGCTGACCGACGGCGAGGCCTTGACGTGCGCGACGACCTGTTCGATGATCGCTCGGCGCTCGGCGAGCTGCGCCTGCCGGGCCCAGTCGCGCTGCTCCATCAACTGGTCGACGGCCTCCTGGCGGAGGTGGTTCAGTGCGCTGACGGGGATGAACAGCCCCTCATCCAGCCCCGCGGAGTCGAGACCGGCGAGCGCGAAGGGCGTATCGCCCAGCCGGCCCAACTGCTCCCTCAGCATCGTGGCGTCGAGCGAACGCCGGTTCGCCGGAGCGAGCGGAAGGTCGGTCCGCACGGAGACGGCATTCTCGCCGGCCGTGAATACGGCTTTCAGCGGACCGCCGGCAGAGCCAAACACCCGCACATCGAGCCGGGTCTTGCGAGCCTTGGTCGTCGCGGGGAGCTCGGCGTAGCTGGCGCGGGCACGGGCGAGCAGGCCGGCGTCGGACGTCCGGCTGACGCGCCATCCGGCAGGCACCCGGAGCTGCTCCGGCAGGCGGCCCCGGACCGCGATCCTTGAAACCGGCCCGCGCGAGACCACTCGCAGGGCTTCGATGGTGAACCCCTGCGTCGGGCCGCCGCGGGACTCGGGCGCCTCAAACCCAAGGCCATCGCCAACTGAGACCGGCGCGTCGACTTCTATAAGGAGGTCGCCGCCGTCCCTGCCTACCACCGTGCCCACGAAAGTGCCCCTGTTGTCAGGCTGGGACCGGGTGATGTAGTCACGCCCGGCGCGCCCACCGTACATGCCGCCGGTGAAGCCCCTGCTGAAGATCTGCACGAGGGGCTGCGCATCGGCCTCGGTAGGGGCGACCCGCTCGCCGCGGGCGATGCGGTCGAGGAAGCCACGGTAGCCGCTCGTGACGGTGGCGACGTACTCCGGCTTCTTCTTGCGCCCCTCCACCTTGAGGCATCCCACGCCCGCCTCGGCGATGGCATCGAGGTGCTCGAGGGCGGCGAGATCCTTGGCCGAGATCAGGTAGCCGCGGTCGAGCTCTGCGCCCGAGGTGACGTCGGTGAGCACGTAGTCCTTGCGGCAGGACTGGGCGCAGGATCCGCGGTTGGCGCTCCGCTCCGAGATCATGCCGGACATGTAGCACTGGCCGGAGTAGGAGATGCAGAGCGCGCCGTGAACGAACGTTTCGAGCCCGAGTCCCGGCACGGCTTGGCGGATGGCCCGGATGTCGTCGAGAGAGTTCTCGCGCGCGAGGACGACCCGCTCGATCCCGAGGCGCTCCATGACACGGGCGCCGCTGACGTCGTGGACCGTCATCTGGGTGGAGCCATGGACTTCCAGCTGGGGGTAGATCCGCTGGATCAGGCGAATCAGGCCGATGTCCTGGACGATCGCCGCGTCGATGCCGCGGTCGATCGCATCACCAAGGAAGTCGAGGGCATCGGCCAGTTCGGCCGGCTTCAGGAGGATGTTGAGCGTCAGGTAGATCCGCCGCTGCCTCGCATGGGCGATCCTGCACGCTTCCTCCACCTCATCGAGGGTGAGCTGGGCGCCTTCGTCCCGGGCATTGTAACGCGCGGCACCCAGGTAGACCGAGTCGGCGCCATTTGCCACGGCGGCGCGCACGGCGTCGAGTGAGCCAGCAGGCGCCAATAGCTCAGGGGTTGAACGCGTCGTCATAACCCCTGAAACATAAATGATTTGCGTTCCCGTAACGAGAGGCAACGTGAGGGATGAACCACGTCCGTCATGCGGAATGGTGCTCATGCATGTTGCAATTCTTCGTGCACTCTGCACGATCCGATCGATTCGAGCCGCGAGAACTGAGACTACCAAACCGCCGACGACGGTCGCTCGATAAGGACGTGCTGACCACACCGCTGCAATCGGTGTACAGAAGCTCGACAGTGCGCGCGGGCAGTGTGACCGGTCACCACCCAATGTTCCCGAACTGTCCTGGTGGGTCATGGCCTTGCCTTAGCTGCTCGCGTCGTCCGCCGCAGGACCCACCTAACTTCCCCCTCCCCATCATGCGCATTACCACCGCACTCAAGGTCATGAGCGCTGCCGCATTCGCCGCACTTGCGGCATGCAGCGCCGACATGCCCAGTGCGCCGGTTGCCGCCTCCCCCGACGTTGCCGCGCCGTCTTTTGCGAAGGGCGGGAACGGCAACGGAAACGGCAGCGCGACCGCCACGACGATTCGCGTGAACACGCAGGAGTCCAGGTTCTACTCGATCGGCAGCCAGAGCTGGGTGTACATCCCGGCCGGCGCCATCTGCGCGGACGGTTCAGGATACGGCCCCGAGTTCTGGGACGCACCCTGCACGCTGGCGACTGGGACGATCGACATCCCGGTCACGCTCCGCGCCGACAACGGCCGGCCCTCGGCCGAGTTCCACCACGACGTGCGGTTTGCCCCCGCTGCCGGCAATCACTGGAGCCAGTGGGTCATCCTCGGCCTGAAGGTCCAGGGCAACCTGAACCGCCAGCTCGGCTACGGCATCCTGTACCGGCCGACCGGCACCTCCACCTGGATCGACGAGGCGGCCACCGATCCGAGCCTCGAGGCGTTCCGCGTGACCGGCAACGTGATTGCCCGTCGGCTCAAGCACTTCAGCGGCTACAACGTCGCCCTGGGTTACCGCGAGCAGGCCGATCCGACCGGTGGGACGCTGATCGGAGGTGCCCAATGATGACGGACACGACCATGCAGGCGAACGGCGGCTACATCGTGGTAGCCGGTTGAGCAGCACCCTCCCTGATTCATCCACCTCTCCCTCCAGCAAGACAAACCTCATGAACGTATCGACGATGGTACGCATGGCCGCGCTCAGCGCTGTCGCCGCAGTTGCGGTGGCGTGCGGTGAGTCCCCGGTCGCGCCTGCCGCGGCAAAGACGGGGGGCCTCGTGCCTCCCTCGGTCACCGCGATGGGCCCCAACTTCTCGCTCGGCCTGACCAACGAGTCGCGGAACACGATCACGATCGACCCGAGCGTCACGGCGTTCTATCCCGTGGGCCCGCACTGGGTCTACATCCCGGCCGGCGCGCTCTGCGCCGAGGGCACCAGCTACGGCGTCGGCGAGTGGGACAAGGACTGCGTGAGCGCCACCGAGAAGCTCACGATGGACGTCAGCTGGGGCGAGCGCGATGGACGCGGCATCGCGGAGTTTCATACCGACGTCCGCTTCAAGCCGACCAACGAGCCCCTGAAGGCCGTCTACGTGTACATGCAGGAGCAGCAGCTGGCCATGGGCAAGTATGCCGTGCTGTGGCGCGACGCGACCGGCGTGTGGGTCGATGAGGCCAAGGCCGACAAGTCGCTGCGCGCGTTCCGCGTGAACGGCGTGTGGGTTGGCCGCCGCCTCAAGCACTTCAGCGGCTACAACGTCGCCCTGGGCATGCACGAGGAGCAGTCCGACCCGACCGCCCCGGGCGGGGCGCAGTAACGCAGCATCGCAGCCTGTCCGCTTCCGCGGCCAGGTCCAAACTGACCAGCACTGCCCCGATCATCGGGGCTGGGAGACCTCATGGCTTGCAACAGCACGAGCGTCCACGCCGGCATCACTGCGATGCTTACGGGACGCAACACGACGAGCGCATCCACGGCCGATATCATGACCGCCCGCTCGGGATACATCGTGGTGGCCGGCTGACGCCGGTTCCACCTGAATGAAGGGCGGGGACGGCCA